>NZ_JBITIH010000029.1:0-76137 GCF_044458865.1 Micromonospora sp. NPDC050417 | reverse complement strand
ATCGCTGCGAACCTCGAACATCACAACCCCTGACACGATCAGGCGTTGCAACGATCCCTAGAACCCGAGGCGATAACAAGGGGCCCTTCCTTACAGGCGGATGCCGAGGAGGGCGTCGACGGTGTCGGCGAAGAGGGCCGGGGCGGCCGGGTCGGTGTTGTCACCGGTCAGCGTGGCGTCGGCCCAGGCGTCCAGCACCGCCAGCGCCCCCGGGGTGTCGAGGTCGTCGGCGAGCCGGGCCCGTACGTCGGCGAGCAGTTCACCCCCGGACGGCCCGGCGGCGTACGCGGCGGCCTCACGCCACCGGGCCAGCCGCTGTTGCGCGGTCTTGAGCACCTCGTCGGTCCAGGTCCGGTCCGAGCGGTAGTGGTTGGCGACCAGACCCAGCCGCAGCGCCATCGGGTCCACGTGGTCGGCACGGAGCCGGGAGACGAAGACCAGGTTCCCCTTGGACTTCGACATCTTCTCGCCGTCCAGGCCGATCATGCCGGCGTGTACGTAGTGCTGGGCGAAGGGCGCCTGACCAGTCAACCGCTCGGCGTGCGCGGCGGAGCACTCGTGGTGCGGGAAGAGCAGGTCGTTGCCGCCGCCCTGGACGTCGATGGTCGCTCCGAGCAGGTCCAGCGCGATCGAGGCGCACTCGATGTGCCAACCGGGTCGGCCCGGCCCGAGGGAGTCGCCGTCCCAGGCCGGCTCGCCCTCGCGTGCCCCGCGCCAGAGCAGCGGGTCGAGCGGGTCGCGCTTGCCGGGTCGGCCCGGGTCGCCGCCTCGTTCTGCGGAGAGGGTGAGCATCTGCTCCCGGGAGAGGTTCGACTCGTAGCCGAACCGGGGCGTGGCGGAGATGTCGAAGTAGATGTCGCCGGTGCCGTCGTCCAGCCGGTACGCGGCCCCCTCCTCGACCAGGGTGCGGACCTTGGCGACGATCGCCGGGATGGACTCGACCGCGCCGACGTAGTGCGCTGGCGGGATCATCCGCAGCGCCTCCATGTCCTCGCGGAACAGCGCCGTCTCCCGCATCGCCAGCACGACCCAGTCCTCGCCGTCGCGCGCGGCCCGTTCCAGCAGCGGGTCGTCGATGTCGGTGACGTTCTGGACGTAACGCACCTCGTGCCCGTTGTCCCGCCACATCCGCTGCACCAGGTCAAAAGTGATCATGGTGGCGGCGTGCCCCAGATGGGTCGCGTCGTAGGGGGTGATCCCGCACACGTACATCGTCGCCGCGCCTGTGGGGCGGTTCGGGTGAACGGCGCCGCGCGCCGAGTCGTACAACGCCAAAGGCTGACCGGTTCCCGGCAGCCGTGGCACCTGATGCCCCGTCCATGCGTCCATGACGGCCAGCCTAACCAGCCCGCCGCCCGTCGTCGGGACAGCCTGAGGTGATCGATGCGACAGTGGTCAGGTACGGGTGGCGCACGCCGAGATCAGATCGGCGGCCAGGGGATAGCCGGCCAGTCCTCGGACGGGACCGGGAAACGGCCGGTCTCCAGCAGGAGATTGACCCGGGCCGACACCTCCGCGACCTCGCTGATGGTCAGGTGCTCGGACAACTCCTCGCCGAGAGGCCCGACCAGGTTGGCGGCGAGCTGGCTGAGCACCTCGATCGCGTCCGGCGGCAGGTCCCGGCGGGCCCAACCCCAGAGCACCGTACGCAGCTTGCCCTCGACGTGGAAACAGACACCGTGGTCCACGCCGTAGATCCGGTCGTCCGGCCCGGTCAGCACGTGACCGCCCTTGCGGTCGGCGTTGTTGATCACTGCGTCGAAGACCACCATCCGGGCCAACCGGGGGTCGTCGGCGTGCGCGAGCGCGTACGGCAGTCCGTCGTCGTCCTCGGCGGCGGCGACCCGGAACCACCGTGGCGGCAGGCTCTCCGCCGGCACGAACCCGACCAGGGGTTCGCCGTCCTCCGGTTCGTCGATCCAGAGCTGGCAGGCGCCGGGGCCGAACGGCCCGTCGCGCAGCACCGTAGGCGGGACCACGTCCCAGCCGGTCGCCCGGGAGACCAGGTAGGCGCTCACCTCGCGGCCGGCCAGTGTCCCGTCCGGGAAGTCCCAGAGCGGGCGTTCGCCCCGGATCGGCTTGTAGACGCAGCGTGCGGTCACCCCGTCGAGGGTCAGGAAGCCGCGCAGGGTGGTGTTGGACGCGTCGGTCAGCCGGCCTTCCAACTCGAACTCACCACCCCGCAGCAGCCGGAGCGCGTCGTTCTCGTCGAGCACGGGCTGCACGTCGGACGAGGTCACCGCGACCGACCGGAACGGCTGGCCGACAGCGGGGAGCCGAGCACCGCCCCGGCGACCGTCGTCCGGGGCCGGCCGGTCCGGGCCGGCGTCGGACCGGTCACCGGGTGCACGATCACGACCATCAGCGGCGGTAGCCGTTGTGGCGGGGGCAGAGGTGACCTGCGGGGTCGAGGGGTTGACCGCAGAGCGGGCACGGCGGCCGTCCAGCGGCCACCACCCGGCGGGCACGCTCGATGAACTCCCGCGCCGCCTGCGGGGTCAGCCGCACCCGCAGCCGGTCGAGGTCGTCGTCGGGCTCTTCGTCCTCGTCGTCGGTCTCGTCGGCCTCGTCCGGGTCGCCGAGTTCCACCTCGGCCTCGGTCTCACCGGCGGCGATCGCCTCGATGACCACGGTGGCGGTGTCGACGTCGAAGGCCAGGCCCAGGGTGCCGACGCGGAACTCCTCGTCGACCGGGTTGTCGAGCGGGTCGTTGTCGGAACTGGTGAGCACCGCGTCGGGCAACTCGACCCCGAAGCGACGCTGTGCCTCGGTCAGCAGTTCTTCCAACTTTTCGGCCAGCAACGACACCTGGACCTTCTCCAGTGCCACGCTGACCACCCGGCCGCCGCCTCGCGCCTGGAGGAAGAACGTGCGCTCTCCCGGCGCGCCCACGGTCCCAGCGACGAACCGCTCTGGCGGCTCGAAGGCGTGCACCTGATGGGTCATACCTACGACCCTATCCGGCCCGATTCGGCGTCGCGCAGCGCACCGACCCGAATCGCCGCCCGCCCCGGGCACACCTCGGAGTCCGAGGGCTCCGTCCCTGGTAGGGACCGCTGTGGGCTCACCGCTCCAGCCCTGCTTCACCGCTGCCCGCGCCTCCGCCGACCGCCGCGTCGGAGTCCGCCGGACGGGGCCGGCGACGGCGGGGGCGCCGGGGTGGAACCAGGTTACCCAGGTCGCCCGCGGTGTCGTTGAGACGGAGCACGAACGGCCGGGTCGGGGTGTAGCGGATCGCCGTCACCGACGCCGGGTCCGCGACGATCCGCTGAAAAAGATCAAGGTGTACGCCGAGCGCATCCGCGACGATGGCCTTGATCACATCGCCGTGGCTGCACGCCAACCAGATCGCCTCCGGCCCGTGCTCGGCGCTGATCCGGGCGTCCCATCGGCGTACCGCCGAAACCGCCCGGGTCGCCATCGCCGCCATCGCCTCCCCGCCCGGGAACACCACCGAGCTGGGGTGCTGCTGAACCACCGGCCACAGTGGATCCTTGGCCAGCTTCTTGAGCGGCTGCCCCTCCCACTCGCCGTACCCGCACTCGGTCAGGTCTTCCTCGATGGTGGGCGGCACCTCCGGCAGGGCGAGTTCCAGCGTCTGCCGGCAGCGGATGAGCGGGCTGCTGACGACGGCCGCGAGCGGGAGCGTACGGAGCCGGGCGCCGGCGCCGACCGCCTGCGCCCGGCCGGTCTCGTCCAGCTCCACCGGCTGGCGACCGGCGAGCCCTCCGCTGGCGTTCGCGGTGGTCCGACCGTGGCGTAGGAGTAGGAGGGTTGTCACGAGCCCTACCCTACGGGGGTGCCCGCCGGCCGGGGTCAGGTGGCGCTGATGGTGCCGGTGATCAAAAGGGCCAGGACCAGGCTGCCCAGGGCGACCCGGTAGAGCACGAAGGCGTACAGGGTGTGGTGCGCGACATACCGCAGGAGCCAGGCGATGGAGACGTACCCGACGGCGAAGGCGATCAGGGTGGCGACCACCATCTGGGCGGGCGTCGGGATGGAGCCGTCCCCGCTGTTGTCGAAGACGTCCGGGATGCTGAACAGCCCGGACATCACCACCGCCGGGATGGCGAGCAGGAACGAGTAGCGGGCCGCCGCCTCGCGGGTCAGGTTGAGGAAGAGCCCGGCGGTGAGCGTGCCACCGGACCGGGACACCCCGGGAACCAGCGCGGCGGCCTGGGCGAGACCCATCACCACGCCGTCACGCATGGTGAAGTCCCTGATCGTACGGGTCTGCCGGCCCCAGTACTCGGCGAAGGCCAGCACGAAGGCGAAGATGATCAACACTGCGGCGACCAGCCACAGGTTCCGCGCGGCGGTCCGGATCTGGTCGGCGAACACGAGCCCGAACACGCCGATCGGGATCGAGCCGACGATGACGTACCAGCCCATCCGGTAGTCCAGCTCGCCGCGTACCGAGCTGTCCCAGATCCCGACCACCCAGGTCCGGGTGATCCGCCAGATGTCCTTGGCGAAGTAGAGCAACACCGCTGCCTCGGTGCCGAGCTGGGTCACCGCGGTGAACGAGGCCCCGGCGTCCTGGTCGAAGAAGATCGCCGAAGTGATCCGCAGGTGTGCCGACGAACTCACCGGCAGGAACTCGGTGAGTCCCTGCACGATGCCGAGCACGATCGCCTCGATCCAGCTCATCCGATCACCGCCGCCCCGGTTGCCGCGCCGTCACTCGCCCACCCCCGAGAGTTCGAGGGCCTCGGCGCCGGCCCGCAGGGCGCGTACCCCGCTCTCGACGTCCGCGACGAAGAGCGTCAGCGACAGGGTGGTCACCCCGGCGGCGGCGTACTCGCGCATCCGGTCGGCGATCCGCTCCTTCGGGCCGAGCAGCGAGGTGCGGTCGATGAACTCCAGCGGCACGGCGGCTGCGGCGTCCCGCTGACGCTTCGCCAGGTAGAGCTCCTGCACCTCACGGGCGGCGTCGCCGTACCCCATCCGGGTGGCGAGCTGGTTGTAGAAGTTCTGTTCCCGGCTGCCCATCCCGCCGACGTACAGCGCGGCGTACCAGCGGACCAGGTCGGCCGCGGCGCCGACGTCGTCGCCGAGGACCAGCGGCACGCTCGGCACCACGTCGAAGCCGGCCAGTTCCTTGTCGGCCTTGGCCCGCCCGGCGGAGACCGCGTTCAACTGCTCGGCCGCGAACTCCGGCGCGAAGAAGATCGCCAACCAACCGTCGGCGATCTCACCGGCGAGCTCCAGATTCCTCGGGCCGACCGCGGCGAGGTAGATCGGAATCTGGTCGCGGTGCGGATGGAAACCGAGCCGCAGCGCCTTGCCCGGGCCGTCGGGCAGCGGCAACCGGTAGTGGGCGCCGTCGTACTCGACCTGCTTGCGGCCGAGCGCCAACTTGACGATGTCGACGTACTCCCGGGTCCGGGCCAACGGCTTGGCGAACCGCACCCCGTGCCAGCCCTCGGAGACCTGCGGACCGGAGACGCCGAGGCCGAGGCGGAACCGGCCGCCGGAGAGGGTGTCGATCGTCGCCGCGGTCATGGCGGTCGCCGCCGGGGTACGCGCCGGGATCTGCATCACCGCCGCTCCCAGGTCGATCCGCTGTGTCTGCCCCGCCATCCAGGCGAGCATGCTCGGCGAGTCCGAGCCGTACGCCTCGGCCGCCCAGACCACGGAGTAGCCGAGCCGGTCCGCCTCCTGGGCCAGGAGCAGATGATCGGCCGGCGTGCTCCACGCCGTCTGGTATCCGAGGCTGAGCCCGAGTCGCACTGGTTCCTCCCCCATCCGCGGGTCAAGTCGCATCAGGGTACGCAACGATCGCCGTCGGTGCGGGCACGGCGGCACCAACGCGCCGTCGGGAACAGCGTACGGGTGTCAGAAGGCCGTCAGCGGAGCCTCTGTGCAGGTCCGAATTGCGCGGCACGACACACAACAGCGGGAGCGAGGATATCGGTGGGGCGATGTTCTGAATAAGGTTCACCCATGCAACAGCGACCGCTCGGCCGAAGCGGGCTGGCGGTTTCGCGGCTCGCGCTCGGCACCATGACCTGGGGTCGGGACACCGACGCCGATGACGCGGCCGCGCAACTGAAGAGCTTTCTCGATGCCGGCGGGAATCTGGTCGACACCGCGGACGTGTATTCCGACGGCGACGCCGAGTCGGTGATCGGTGCGTTGATCGGCACCCTGGTGCCGCGCGACGACCTCCTGATCGCCACCAAGGCGGGACTGCGGCCGGGTTCGGGCCGCCGTCGGGACGGCTCCCGGGGCCACCTGCTGCGTACGCTGGACGCCTCGTTGCGACGGTTGGGCACCGACCACGTCGACCTGTGGCAGGTGCACGGGTACGACCCGGACACTCCCCTAGAGGAGACCCTCGCCGCCCTGGACCACGCGGTGAACAGTGGCCGGGTCCGCTACGTCGGGGTGTCGAACTTCTCCGGCTGGCAGACAGCGCGGGCCGCTACCTGGCAGGCGGCGTTCCCCGGCCGGGCGCCGGTGGTGGCCGCCCAGATGGAGTACTCGCTGCTGGAACGGGGCATCGAGCGGGAGGTGCTGCCCGCCTGCGCCGACCTCGGCCTGGGGCTGCTGCCGTGGTCCCCACTCGGACGCGGCGTGCTGACCGGCAAGTACCGGCACGGCCGACCGGCCGACTCCCGGGCGGCCTCGCCGCACTTCGAGCGCTTTGTCGCCAGCTACCTGGAACCCCGGTGCTCCAGCATCGTCGAGGCGGTCGCCACCGCCGCGGGCGGCCTGGGCGTCTCCCCCCTCGAAGTTGCCCTGGCCTGGGTACGTGACCGTCCCGGCGTGGTCGCCCCGATCCTGGGCGCCCGTACGGTCGGCCAACTGCTCGGCGCCCTCCAGGTCGAACGGATGACCCTGCCGGCGGAGATCGCCCGAGCGCTGGACGACGTGTCGGCGGTGCCGGTCGGCTACCCGGAGCGGGACGGCTGACCGGGAGGTGTGGCCGATCTCAAGGACTGGTGTCTCTCACGGCCCCGTGGGCAGGATAGGGGCATGGACTACGAATACGCACCGCTGCGATTGCCACCGAACGTCGATCGGGTGACGGCTGCGGCGCAGCTCGCGATCCAGGCGGAGTTCTCCGGCTGGGAGTTGGCCCGGGTGCGACTGTTCCGGGACGGGACGCGGCAGGTGGTGCTGCGTCGCCGCCTCGCCCAGACGTCGCAACCGGGCCTCTCCTACTGATTCGGGACTATCGGGCCGACGGCTCGTGGTCGTGGTCGCCGTCGGCCGGGAGGAACGGGTGCTCGTCGAGCCGGCCGACGAGCTGGTCCTCGGGGTCCGGCTGGAACGGCCCGGCGCTGTCGTCATCGTCGAACGACTCCAGGTCCAGCGGCACCGCGACCTCGCTGACGACCACCAGACCGTCCAGCGGCTCCAACTCCGGGATGTCCAGCGCGCCGAGCGAGCCGTCACCGCTCTGGAGCAACTCCAGGACCGCCTCGCCGACCCCCTCGACCGGCTCGGACTCCTCGTCCTCGGCGGCGGCGGCACGGCGGGCGGCCTCGGCCACCCGGATCAGGGCGGCGACGCTCGGCACCCGGTAGTCCCGGCGCTGGCGGACCGAGAGCACCCGGGGATGCGGGTCGGTCGGCTCGGCGCCGTCCACCCCACCGAGCCCGACGCCGAACCGCTCGTCGGCCTCGTTCGGGTCGATCGACTCCACGTCCCAGGGAGTGACCTCGCCGAACGCGTCGAGCAGCCGCTCGTCGTACTCGAACGAGGCGTTGTTGAGAGCGACGTACGCCTTCCAGACGTCGTCGTCGTCGATCCGGCCCTCAGCGGCCTTGACCGCGGCGAGGTGGGCCCGGGCGGTCTCGATGACCCGCTCCAGGGCGGCGTCCAGCTCGGCGTGCTGGTCGGTCATGGTGTGGCTTTCCCTTCGAGGTGGCATAACGCGGGCGACAGGGTGCACCCGCGGCACGTGGGGGTACGAGCTGGTCCGAGGCGGCTCAGGAACCGCGCAGGAACCGGTCGAGCACCCGCACGCCGAACTGTAGTCCGTCCACCGGGACCCGCTCGTCAATGCCATGGAACAACGCGCTGAAGTTCAGGTCGGCCGGCAGACGCAGCGGAGCGAACCCGAAGCAACGGATTCCCAGTCGCTGGAACGCCTTGGCGTCGGTGCCGCCCGAGAGCATGTACGGCACCGGCCGGGCACCCGGGTCCTCGGCCCGCAGCGCCGCCGCCATCGCATCGACCAGGTCGCCGTCGAAACTGGTTTCCACGGCCGGCTGGCGGTGGATGTACTCGATCTCGATGTCCGGACCGATCACCTGGCGCAACTGCTCCAGCAGCACCTCCGACTGGCCCGGCAGACTCCGGCAGTCGATCGTCGCGGTCGCCCGCCCCGGGATCACGTTGTCCTTGTAGCCGGCGTCGAGCCGGGTCGGGTTGGCGGTGTTGCGGATGGTCGCGCCGACGATGCTCGCGATCGGGCCCAGCTTGGCGATCGTCGCCTCCGGGTTCTCCGGGTCGAACTCGATCCCGAGCAGGTCGGAGACCTGCTCCAGGAAGGTCCGCACGGTCGGGGTCAGCACCACCGGGAACCGGTGCTGGCCGACCCGCGCCACCGCCTCGGCCAGCGCGGTCACCGCGTTGTCGTCGTGGATCATCGACCCGTGGCCGGGCCGACCCTTGGCGTGCAGGCGCAGCCAGTCCAGCCCCTTTTCCGCCGTCTCGATCAGGTAGAGCCGCTGGTCGTCGCTGACCGAGTAGGAGAAGCCGCCGACCTCGCCGATCGCCTCGGTGCAGCCGTCGAAAAGCTCCCGGTGCTGTTCGACCAGGAAATGCGCGCCGTAGTCGCCGCCGGCCTCCTCGTCGGCGGTGAAGGCGAGCACGATGTCCCGGGGTGGGCGTACGCCGGTGCGCTGCCACTGGCGGACCACCGCCAGCACCATGGCGTCGAAGTCCTTCATGTCGATCGCACCCCGGCCCCAGAGGTAACCGTCGCGCAGCTCACCGCCGAACGGGTGCACCGACCACTCGCTCGCGTCGGCCGGGACCACGTCGAGGTGGCCGTGCACCAGCAGCGCACCCCGGCTCGGGTCGGTGCCCGGGATCCTCGCCACCAGGCTGGTCCGCCCCGGTGCGGACTCACGCAGCTCCGAGGCGACGCCGACCTCGGCGAGCTGGGCGGCCACGTACTCGGCGGCAACCCGTTCGCCGGCACTGGTGGCGTTGTCCCCGGTGTTGCTGGTGTCGATGCGCAGCAGGTCACGGCAGATGTCGACGACCTCGTCGGTGGCGCTGGGATGGCTGGGAGCGGCATGGCTGGTCATGCGGTTCTTCATACCAGAGCCGGCCGGGCGCCCGGTCAGCTCGACCCACTCCGACCCGACACGCGGGCCGCTCACGGTGGGCACCGGCGACCGGGAGATAGACCGCCGCGTTTGGCCGGGCCCGGGTACGGGTATCGCCGCTGGCGTTCCCCCATCCGCCGTCCTGACTATCCGTCGACCAGATACCAGCCGTCGAACGGCTGCCAGTTTGCAGGAGGACCGACGTGAGCCTGCCCCTTCCCCCGCTGCCGCCGACCGCTGGCGTCGACGACGATCACTACCGGCCCGGCGGACTCAGCATCGTCGACCTGCTCACCGAGGAGCACGCTCGGATCGGCACCCTCTGCCGGGAGCTGGCCGATCCGGCCCTCCCCGTCGACCAGCGGCACCGGGTGGCCGAGGTCCTCGTCGCGACCGTCACCCGGCACCTCTCCGGCGAGGAGCAGTACCTCTACCCGAGCGTGCGCAGCGCCCTGCCGGAGGGGGCGGCCGTAGCGGACCGGGAGATCGCCGCGGACGCCGCACTGCTGCACGCGTTGCGCGAACTCTCCGCCGCGACGGCCGGCGACCCGGGGTACGACGAGGCCGTGGCCCAGGTCACCGAGCAGGTGACCCGGCACACCCGGGCGGCGACGAGCGAGATCTTCCCCGCGCTCCGTACGGTGGCGAGCGAGGCCGACCTGATCCGGCTCGGCAACCGGGTGCAGATCGCCGAGGAGGCGGCACCGACGCGACCGCACCCGGACACCCCGACCACCCCGCCGTGGAACCGGATCGTCGAGCCGGCGGTGGGCGTGGTCGACAAGGTCCGCGATGCGGTGACCGGGCGCCAGACGTACCTTGATGATCTGCCCGACGGCACGCGCCCCTGACCCGGATGCCGCCGGAGCCGGCGGCGAAGGGACGGTAAGCGGTGCGGGACGCGATCGTGGTGCGGGGAGGCTGGGACGGACACGTTCCGGTGCAGGCGACGGAGCTGTTCATCCCGTTTCTGCGGGACCGGGGTTTCGCCGTCGAGGTCTGCTCCGACCTCGACGTCTACACCGACGCCGCCCGGCTCGCCGCCGCCGACCTGGTCGTACAGTGCTGGTCGATCGGCACCATCACCGACGCCCAGGCCGACGGTCTGGCCGAGGCGGTCCGCGCCGGTACCGGTTTCGCCGGTTGGCACGGCGGGATCGTGGGTGCCTTCCACCACACCACCTACCACCAGCTCACCGGCGGCGTCTTCGTGCACCACCCGCCCGGCTTCGTCCATCATGAACTGACCGTCGCACCGGACCGGGCCGACCATCCGGTGGTCGCCGGAATCGGCCCGATCCGGCTGCACACCGAGAAATACTGGGTGCTCACGGATCCCCTCAACGACGTACTCGCCACGGTCACCTTCGACGCCGAGCCCGCTGACGCCGCCTCGCGTGTGGACGGTGCCGGGGCGGCTCCGGGGACAGCGTGGCACCGGGCGGTCACGTTCCCCGCCGTCTGGACCCGGAACTGGGGCGCAGGGCGGGTTTTTGTCTCGACGGTCGGCCACAAGCTGGACGACTTCGACGTCCCCGAGGTCCGTACCATCACCGAACGTGGGCTGCTCTGGGCCGCACGTTAGTCCTGGGTGTCCGTTCGGTTACTTTTTACTTTTCGTTTGGGGGATCTTTCACCGACCGAAGGTCTTCCCGTAGATCCCGTCATAGTCCTACCGTCACGATATGAACCTGGAGCTGCGACACCTGAAGGTGGTCTGCGCCATCGCGGAGACTGGCAGCGTGACCAAGGCGGCCTCAGCCCTGGGACTGGCCCAACCGGCCCTCACCGCGCAGCTCCAGCGCATCGAGCGGACCCTCGGCGGGCCACTGTTCGAGCGGGACCGTCGCGGCGCCCGCCCCACCGCCCTCGGCGAACTGGTGCTGGCCCGGGCCCGGGTGCTGCTGCCGGCGATGAAGGGGCTCCAGGACGAGGCCGCCCGGCTCGCCGGCACCGGTACGACCCTGAGCCGTTACCGGTTCGGCGGTGTGAACAGCCCGCTCATCGGCCGGCTCGTACACCGACTCGCCGCCGACCAGCCGCACGCCCAGATCAGCACGTACGCGTCCTGGTACGTCGACGAACTGGCCCAGATGGTGCTCGGCGGGCGACTCGACTACGCGCTGGCCGGGGTCTGCGGCGACGCCACCCCGTCGGCCGAGTTCGGGCTGACCTGGCGGGCGATCGCGGTCGACGCGATCTTCGTCGTCCTGCCCGAGGCGCACCCGCTCGCCGCCGTCGACGAGGTCAGCCTGGCGATGCTCAGGGACGAGCAGTGGGCGGTCGCGCCCGGTGACGGCTGCTTCGGCGACTGCTTCGCGGCGGCCTGCGCGCGTGCCGGGTTCACCCCGCGCAAGATGTACGAGACCGACGTCCGCGGCTGTCTGGACCTGGTGGACGCGGGCGAGGCGGTGGCGCTGGCGCAGGCCACCTTCCGGCCGTTCTCCGGTCTGGTGACCCGGCCGCTGGCCGACGCACCGCTGCGCTGGCGACTGCTGCTCGGCTGGCATCCGGACGCCCCGGCGGCCCGGATCGCCGACCGGGTTCTCGGGCACGCGGTGGCGGCGTACACCGACTCGCTCCACCGCAATCCCGACTACCTCGCCTGGCTCGCGCGCAACCCGGCCTTTGGACCACAGCAGATGGCCGCGGCCTGACCCGGTGCACCGGTCCGCACGGCCGGTGGCCTGCGTGGCGAGTCACGGTATGAGCTAGGTGGTATATACCTGTGTCGATTGGTCGCGGTTAGGTTTGGCCTGCCCCGCTCGATCCAGGCCCAGCTGGTGGCGTGACGCCGCCGGGCACTGGGACTGATTGCCGGTCAGCGGTGCACCGGACCATCCGCAGCGCCGGTCATCCCGGCTCGACACCAGCGGTCGCCGTGGTCGGGCGAGGCAACCCCCGTTTCCGCTCGCCCACCGCGTTTCGCCCTGCTCGACGGCGACCCTGGTCGCGACCGGATCCGGCACACCCCCGAAGGAGACGAACGGATGAAGCGAAGACTCGCCGCAGCGGCAGCGGTGATCCTGCTGCCCGCCGGTGTTGTCCCGGCCGTGGCCCTACCCGCTACCGCGGCCCCCGGTACCGGATCCGCGAGCGCGGTCGGCGCCGCCGCGAGCCCGGAGATGCTCGCCGCCATGCAGCGCGACCTCGGTCTGACGGCCAGCGAGGCGAAGGCGCGGATCGTCCGCGACGACAAGGCCAGCCGGACCGACGCCGACCTGCGTAAGGCACTCGGCAAGGGCTACGCCGGTGGCTGGGTGGACGCCGAGAGCGGCAACCTGGTGGTCGCGGTCACCGACACGGCCCTGACCGCCCGGGTCACCACGGCCGGCGCCGTGGCCAAGGTGGTCGCCCGCAGCGCGGCCGAACTGGACGGGGTCAAGAACGGCCTCGACCGCATCTCGGCGAAGGCGACCTCGGCAACGGTCGCCGGCTGGTACGTCGACGTCGCGAGCAACACCGTGGTGGTGCTGGCGAAGGGAGACACCACCGGGGCGAGCAGCTTCGTCAAGGCCAGCGGGGTGGACTCCTCGGCGGTACGGCTGGTTCCCACCACCGAGTCGCCGGTCCCCTACTACGACGTACGCGGCGGTGACGCCTTCTACATGGGCGGCGGCCGGTGCTCGGTCGGCTTCTCGGTGACCGGTGGCTTCGTCACCGCCGGCCACTGTGGCACCACCGGCACCGCCACCCAGGGCTTCAACCAGGTCAGCCAGGGCACCTTCCGGGGATCCTCGTTCCCGGGCAACGACTACGCCTGGGTGCAGACCAACGCGAACTGGACCCCGCAGCCGTGGGTGAACAACTACGCCGGTGGGAACACGACCGTGGCCGGCTCCACCGAGTCTGCGGTCGGCGCGTCGATCTGCCGCTCCGGGTCGACCACCGGCTGGCGGTGCGGCACCGTACAGGCGAAGAACTCGTCGGTGACCTACCCGCAGGGCACGGTCTCCGGCCTGACCCGTACCAACGCCTGCGCCGAGCCGGGCGACTCGGGCGGCTCCTGGCTCTCCGGCCAGCAGGCCCAGGGTGTCACCTCCGGCGGCTCCGGGAACTGCTCCTCCGGTGGAACCACCTACTTCCAGCCAGTGAACGAGATCCTTTCGGTCTACGGCCTGACGCTGCGTACGGGCAGCGGTGGCGGTGACCCGCCGCCGACCGGCTGCACCGGCTACGAGGCCACCTACAGCGGCTCGGTGACCAGCGGCAACAGCCAGTTCCAGCCGAACGGCAGCTACTACCAGTCGACGGTCTCCGGCACCCACCGAGGCTGCCTGGACGGCCCGTCCGGCGTGGACTTCGACCTCTACCTACAGAAGTGGAACGGCAGCGCCTGGGTCGACGTGGCCGCTGGTGAGAGCGCCAGCGCGGACGAGACGATCACGTACAACGGCACCGCCGGTTACTACCGCTACGACGTCTACGCGTACAGCGGCTCGGGCAGCTACTCGCTCGGCATCACCAACCCGTAACGGCACACCGCCCGGTCCAGGGCGGGTCGCGGTGGCACCCGAACCCCGCCGACCCGCCCTGAACCTCATGGTCAGGTCCAGACTGTGCCACCGGCCCTGCCACGTGCGGTAGGCCAGACGAGAGAAGGGCACCAGCGCAATGCTGGGGCCCTTCTTCTGCGTACAGGTCGGATCTTCTGCGTACGAATCGAACGGGCGAGGCTGTCAGTTGCCCGACGCGCCGACGCCCGTCCGGGCCAGGCCGACGAAGGCCGACCAGTCGGACGGGCTGAAGGTCAGCGTGCCGCCGTCGCGATCCTTGGTGTCACGCACCAAGACCCGGCCGGGCAGGTTGTCGGCGACCTCCACGCAGGCGCCGCCTGACCCGTTGCTCCGGCTGGACTTGCGCCACTCGGCACCGGTTCGGTCACTCATTGCTACTCTCCTTGGAGATCATGGCTATCAAGTCGGTTGATGGGCTACAGCTACGACGAGGCGACCGCACTGGTCCAGTCCGCCGACGAGCTGAGCGTGGAGGATCATCTGCGGTTCCAGGCGCTCTACCAGCAGGAATGGGCCAACAACGCCGTCTCGTTCACCGTCAACGTCCGGCCCGGCCTGGCGCATGAGGAGGTAGCCGAGACGATCAAGCGCTGGCTGCCTCATCTGAAGGGCAACACGCTCATGGTCGACGGCAGCCGGGAGCAGCCCCCGATGGAGCGCATCAGCAAGGCCAGCTACGAGGCGGCGACCTCCGTGCTCGTGGCCGACGGGGTGGACGAGGACTGCGCGATTGGGGCCTGCCCTGTTCGGTGACGGGTTCAGGTAGAGCAAAAGGCCCCTAGCGTGTGCTAGGGGCCTTTTGCTGGATACCCCGCCAGAGGGTGAGCGAACAGACTACTTCGCCCTACTTCGCCTTCGCGAACCCGACGAAGGCGCTCCACGCCTCCGGCCCGAAGGCCAGCGTTCCGCCGTCGCGGTCCTTGGTGTCCCGGACCAGGATGGTTCCGGGAAGATTGTCGGCGACCTCAACGCAGTTGCCGCCGGTGCCGCCGCTGCGACTGCTTTTCCGCCAAACGGCGTCGCCTAGAAGGTTACTCACCGCTACTGCTCTCCAGATCCTTGATGAAGGCCGTGGACTCCTCCACGGATAGCGCCTGCCGAGAGAACGTCTGCCACGCCTCAGCGTACGCCCCGACTTCTTCTGGCTTGTCGAGGTACAGAGCGCCCGTCAGTGACTCGCTGTAAACGGTCGATGGTTCGGCTGGTCGAGTGCCTAGACGGGGGAAATCGAGGATGACAAACCCCCCAGCCAACGATGCGTACACCACCTGGGTTGTGGGCGGGATCACCCTGATCGAGACCTTACGGCGGCTCTGCATGTCTACGAGATGAGGGAGTTGCCCGGTGCCGCGCTCGCCCAGCAACGCCCGACCGTCGACAATCACCTCCAGTGACGGCGGCACCGGGCGGGTCCGGTCGAGGATGCCTTGGCGCTCCATGCGTACTGCTACGGCCTGAGCCGCCTCGTCGGCGGACAGTTGCGGGTTGCTGCCCAGGACGCGCGCCGCATAGTCCTTGGTCTGAAGGAGGCCCGGGATCATGGTCGGTTCGTACTGGCGTAGCCGATCCGCCGCTGCCTCCAGGCCAACATAAAGCTCGAACCAACCCGGTACGGCATCGCCGTACGCCTGCCACCAGCCCTTGGCCTTGGTCTCCTTGGCCAGGGACCGAAGGGCCTCGGCCATGTCGTCGGCTACCCCGTAGTGGGCACACATCTGGGCCACGTCAAGGGATCGAATCGACGTGGAGCCCGCTTCGATGCGGTACATACGGGCACGAGACCACTCAAGATCGCGGGCGGCGGCGTCTAGGGCTATCCCCGCTTGCTCGCGAGCCTGCTTCAGGAGACGCCCCAACTGTCGCCGGGGGACGCTCGACCCAGACAGGGATTCACTCACTTTTCCTCCCGCACTAAACGAGACAGTCGGCTCGACCTTTTCGAGACAGGTCTACCGCGTCGCGTGTACGGATGTCAATCTTTCTGCGTAAATCTCATTGAGACTCGTTGCTCTCAGCTTTTCTTGGCGGTACACCTAGTGAGTCCCGGTGTCCGGGTCGCTGCCAGGAGGGGCGCGGCTCGGGTGCCGGCCAACTACCGGGGAGGCAGACATGGGCATAGTCAGATCTGTTGTGCGTCGCACGCAGGCGGTCATCTCATGGCTTGGGTCGACCTACCCGCCGACCACGACCGTCGAGCAGGGGCACCCCGAGGCGACCACCCCGCCGTGGGCGACCCACCCCACGGACGTCTACCCGGTGAGCCGGCCGGGCCGAGCCGGCAGCCTTACCCCGGGTCAATCCGCCCGCTCGATGCGAGTCCCAGGGCCGCCGCCGAATACAGGTCGCTGGTAACTGCCGGCGCGCGCCTGCGCCCTACTTCCGCCGCGCGAAGGGATCTCATGACCATCCAGACATCGCCCAGTGCCCCCCTGGTCGGCCCCAACTCGGAGTTCCGGCGGCTGTTCCGGCGGGTGCAGCACTCCGCCCTGCACCTCGGAAGTCGTGCCACGTACGCCCAGGCTCGAACCTTCTACGACCGCTGGGTTAACGGCGACGGACCCGACCCCGAAGCCGAGGCCGCCGGGGAGTCCTGGCTCACGGATCTCCGCGCTGTGGCAGGCCAGGCGCTGGTGCACCGCATCCGCGCGGTCAGCGTGCCGCTCACCGGCTTCTGGCGGTATCAGTACGACACCGTGCAGCCCAACCTCGACGCCGGAGAGAAGGTCTCCTGGATCGACCGGCGCGACCTGATCGACCTCCGACTGCCGACGGTCGACTACTGGCTCCTGGACAACAATCTGGTCGCCGTCCTCCAGCACGACGACGACGGGTTGTTGCACACGGTCGACTTCCTTACCGACGCGGAGATTGTGCGGATGTACGCGACAGCCTTCGAGGCTGTCGCAGCCCGCGCGATTCCGCACAGTGAGTTTCGGGCGTGAGGCGGCGATGATCCTCCAGATTGGGCACGTGCTCGATCTCCAGCCGGCGGACTACAAGTGGGAGGGCTACGAGCGGGACGGCACGCCCAAGCAGCCGCTGCGCATGAGAGTCACCCACATCCCTGACCGCCTGGCCCTGTTCGTCTGCACGTGGATCAGATTGAACGGCGTTGCGGTCCTGGACGACGGCACTGACGGCGAGAAGCTGGAGCTGTCGGTGCACCACCGGGCAATGCCCAACCACCATCGGCTCAACCTCGCCACACCACACTTCATGGCTCCCCTGCACGAGGACGACCGGTGAGCGGCGGCCTGATCATCCCCGAGCTGGATGAGCACATAGTGCTCAGGCCGCTCTGGATCTGCCGTGTCGACGCCTGCCCCTGGCCGTGCCCGGACGCCCGGCTCAACCTGCTCGCCTCCTACTACCCCCATCGCAGGCTGGAGCTGTACCTCTACCTCGGGGCTCAGTTCGTCACGGCCTTGGCCGAGCTGGACGCGGTCGTAGTCCCCCTGGGCACGCAGCCGGACCCTCACGGCCTGCACTCACGCATTCTCGGCTGGGTCGCCGCGCACGACGCCACGCGAAGGCAGCGCCGCCGCACCATTTAAATAGCAATCATCGACTACCGGGTGGCAGTCAGCCGCTCCGATACTTGCTGCCCAAATTCCAATTCGAGGCCACTCAAATTCATTGATCGATGTCTATTGACTAATCGCGAAGAGGACTCATAAGGTGGCTGCCATGATGAACCTCATACGTCGCCAGTTGGCGACAGTCCTAACGCTGGTCGCCGCGCTCGCGGCGCTCGGCACCGTACCGTCCCCCGCATCGGCACAGGACGGTCCCGGCATCCAATACCAGTTGCACAACTGCAAAATGCCGTCGACCACGGTGCGATGGTCCGACCAGACCGGCGGCGGCGCTTACGGCCAGCAGGCAATCGAGGCCGCCGCGTCGTGGGACAGTGCGACTCCACTCACGATGCAGCTTGTCGGCGCGTCCCCGATCCACATCATTGCGGACCAAAGCTATTGGGGCAAGACCGATTGGGCTGGACTCACACAAGGCGCAGGCGGCGGAATCCCAAGCTGCACTTCCGTGATGGGGGTGTGGCAAAATCTGCCGCTGAAAATAATGCTCAATACTTACTTCACGGACGACTACCCGGCGAACAAGAAACAAAGCGTATTTGCTCACGAGATGGGACATGCGCTCGGGATCTTCCATCAGAGTCACCCCGGTACGACGTGCGGCGGACTCGGCCTCATGTACTACACCGTCGCATTTCGGTACGATGTATGCGGCCAGTTCCTCCCTCAGACTGACGACGTGGCCGCAATTCACTACATCTACTAGCTGAGGGGTTTTCCATGAAGCAGTTTCCGATTTTGATTGCAGGGCTGGCGCTGGTGGGCGCGATGACGGCATGTGGAGTTGCAGAGCCGACCGCCGCGCCGGCCGCGCCTACCCCCACGGCGGTGACGAAGGGAGAACTGCACGCGTCCCGGATCAAGGACTACAACACGATCGCGGAACTCAAGGCGGAGGCCGTGACGGCCGTACGCGTGACAGCCGGCACGGCTCGGGTGGAGGTGCTGCACGAGGTGCCGTTCACCGTCACCACGGTTGCAGTCGAGTCCGCCCCGTGGGGACAGGGACACGCGCCGGGGAAGACGCTGGAGGTACGGCAGACGGGCAGTACGACTGTTGTAGCCCCGGATCTTGCTCCGCTCCTGGTCGCCGGACGAGAGTACCTGCTGTTTTGAGTCCATGGATCTTCAAGCCCGGTGTCGACACTGGCCAGTACGTGATCACCGGCGGACAAGGCGTCTACATGCTTGAGGGTGCCGGGGACACGGCCCGGTTCGTGTTCGCTGGGGCTCCTAAGCCCGCGTTGCCCGACGAATTGACCGTGGCACAGGTACACGCGGGCGACTTCCCCACGTAGACCTTGCTCCGAGGGGCACACTTCCCCACAGTTGCCACCCGGGCAGCGTCTTCCCCTTGTCGGTCGACACCCGCAGGGCCCGGTAACCGCCGGGTGTCCCCCCGGCACCCGTAGGCGGCGACCAGCGCCCGACTAGGGGGAGGGGAAGCAGGAGGGGAGCGGTAACGGGCCGCTCCCCTCCTCGCTGCCCACGTTAGGCCGCCACCTTCTCGGCCAGTAGGCCCCTCCTCGGTCAGTAGCCGGCGAGCCCGGTCCAAGACGCGCTCAACGCGTACGCGGGAAGGGTGCGGGCACTCACCGAACGCCCCGAGTACCGCGCCGTGTACGCGGGCACGGAGACCGACATCCCCGGTAACCGGCTACTGGTGCACCGCAAACCGTCCGAGGCATTCGATGCCGCAGTTCGGACGCTGGTGCCCGCCGAACGGCTGTGGCTGCGGGATGTCCCCTACAGCGCGGTCGACCTGGAAGCCGGGCTAACCCGCGTGCGGGGGGACATGACCTACTGGCAGAACCGGGGGATTGCGATCAGCACGATCAGCACCCAACCCGGACTTGGTTGTGTGCAGATCGGCCTCCCGAACCTGGACCGTGGCCGGGCCGCTCTCGTGGAGCACTACAAGCCGAACACGCCGGTATGTGTGGTGTTTGAGCTTCCCCCGATACCGATGCCGATGCCTGCCCGCTGAACCACCCCTCCCCCTGTCGGTCGACACCCGGCCGTGGGCAACCGTTGCGGCTGACGATCGGTCCTACCGGTCCGACCAGGTGCGAACCGCCCTGAACCGGGTACCGGTAGTGGCATGACCGACCTGATCCCCGGTGGGGACGCCCGCGAGAACGCCCGCCGGATCGCCGCCGCGCACACCGCCGCCTCCCGCGACGTGGAGGCGTTCCTGCGTCGGGCACCCGAGGTGCCGACCCCCGCGGACGTCGCCGAGTACGCCGCGCTGCTCGCCCGTGAGGAGGCGTTCCGGACCGAGCGGCAGGACGCCGCCGAGGGCGCCGGCTTCGACGCCCCCGACATCGGCGGTGCCTGAACCCGCGCGTCCCGTTCAGGGGAATCGCCACACGCCCCGGCCCGGACACCGCGCGCCCGGCGCGGCGTCACGTCGTCCGGGGCACGTGCGGTGTCAACCACCTACCGGATCGGTCTAGTGGTCGAGCATCGGGTCGTGCCCGAGGTCGAGCAGGGACCGGCGCCAGCCCTCGTCGGAGAGGCCGACGTCGGGACGGGCGTCGAGGAGTTCCTCGATCTCGTCCACCGTTTCCCGCATCACGTCGATGTCGTCCGGGGTCAGGTCGACCTTGCGCTTGCGTTTCACCGCCAGGATCTGCCGGCCCGGCTGGGGCAGGTCGAGATCCGGCCCCGGCCCGAACGCCTCCTCCCCCGACCCCTGGGTCATCAACCAGGTACGCAACTGTTCGGAGGTGACGTTTACCCGGTCGTGGAAGACCTGCCACAACTGCTCGACCTCGGGCTCAACGCGCTGCTCGCGGGCCATCACGGCTCCTTCCGGGAAGTCGGCGGCGTGCCCGCCGGTTCGTCCTCGCCCCGGTCCGGCGTCTCCTGGTCGGACTCCGTACGGTCCGGCCGGTCCCGCTCGTCCCGTAGCTGCGTCCGGTCCGGATTGGCGGTCGGCGGATGCAGGACGGCGTCGGTCTTCGGGCTCTTCTCCCGGATCTCCTCAGGTTGACTCAACGTCCGACTCCCCTCGCCATCCTCTTAGCCCGATCGGGGGCCACGTCCGCTCCCGGTTCCGGCCGGCTGACCCGGTGCTCCGATGCCGCCCGCGATGCCGGTGCCGGCCGTTGTCCCGATGCCGCCCGCAGTGCCGGTGTCGGCCGGGCGTCCGTCCTCACTCGGCGCTCGCCGACGCCGGTGTCGGGTTACGGCCGCTGCCCCGGCCACTGTCCGACACGTCGAAGGTGAGCGCGCCGTCGGCGGTGTCGATCGTGACCCGCTGACCGGGCGAGAGCGAACCGTCCAGCAACATCCGCGACAGCCGGTTGTCGATCTCGCGCTGAATGGTCCTGCGCAGTGGCCGGGCACCGAACTCCGGCTGGTAGCCGTGCTCGGCGATCCAGTCCACGCCGGGCATCGTGAAGTCGACCACGATGTCCTGGGCGTGCAGCCGCTGCTTGGTCTCCTCAAGCAGCAGCTCGGTGATCTGCCGCAGTTGTTTGTTCTCCAACCGCCGGAAGATGATCACCTCGTCGATCCGGTTGAGGAACTCGGGGCGGAAGTGCTCCTGGAGCCGGCGCATCAACCGCTCCCGCAGCTCGACGCTCTCGTCCTCTGCCCCGTCCCCGCCGAAGCCGACGCTGCGCTGGGTGCCGGTGATCAGTTCCGAACCGAGGTTGCTTGTCATGATCAGCACGGTGTTGCGGAAGTTGACCGTACGGCCCTGGCTGTCGGTGAGCCGGCCGTCGTCGAGAACCTGGAGCAGGATGTTGAAGACATCGGGGTGCGCCTTCTCGATCTCGTCGAGCAGGACCACCGCGTACGGTCGCCGCCGTACCGCCTCGGTGAGCTGGCCCGCCTCCTCGTAGCCGACATACCCGGGCGGGGCGCCGACCAGCCGGCTGACCGTGTGTCGCTCCTGGAACTCGCTCATGTCGAGGCGGATCATCCGGTCGGACTCGCCGAACAACGCCTCGGCCAGCGCCCTCGCCAGTTCGGTCTTGCCCACCCCGGTCGGGCCGAGGAAGAGGAAGCTACCCATCGGACGGTCCGGATCCGCCAGCCCCGTACGGGACCGCCGCACCGCCTCGGCCACCGCGTTGACCGCGTCGTCCTGGCCGACGATCCGCTCGTGCAGGTGCCCCTCCAGCCGGAGCAACCGGTCGCGTTCCTCCTCGGTGAGCTGGCTGATGGGAATGCCGGTGGCCCGGGAGACCACCTCGGCGATCTCCTGTGGCCGTACCTCGGGAACCTGGTTCTGACCGTTGTCACCCCGGGACGCCTCGATCCGCTCCTGTACGTTCTGGAGCCGGTCACGCAGCTTCGACGCCCGCTCGTACTGCTCGTCGGCGACCGCCTGTTCCTTGTCCCGGCGCAGGTCCTCCAGTTCCCGCTCCAGGTCGCGTACGTCGTTGTCCGGCGTTCGGGTGCGCAGCCGTACCCGGGCCCCAGCCTGGTCGAGCAGGTCGATCGCCTTGTCCGGCAGGAAGCGGTCGATCAGGTACCGGTCGGCCAGTTCGGAGGCGGCGACCATGGCCTCGTCGGTGAACCGCACCTGGTGGTGTGCCTCGTAGCGGTCTCGCAGGCCGCGCAGGATCGCCACCGTGTCCTCGACCGACGGCTCCGGGACCAGCACCGGCTGGAAGCGCCGGGCCAGTGCCGCGTCCTTCTCGATGTGCCGCCGGTACTCGTTCAGTGTGGTCGCACCGACCACCCGTAGCTCGCCCCGGGCCAGCGCGGGCTTGAGCATGTTGCTGGCGTCCATGCCGCCCTCGCTGCCCGCGCCGCCCGCCCCGACCAGGGTGTGCAGTTCGTCGAGGAAGACGATGAGTTCGTCACCGTGGGCCCGGATCTCGTCGATGACCTTCTTCAGCCGCTCCTCGAAGTCGCCCCGGTAACGGGTGCCGGCGACCAGACCAGCCAGGTCCAACTGGACCACCCGCTTGCCGAGCAGGGTCCGTGGTACGTCCCCGTCGGCGATCCGCTCCGCCAGCCCCTCGACGATCGCGGTCTTGCCGACGCCGGCCTCACCGATCAGCACCGGGTTGTTCTTGGTCCGGCGGGAGAGGATCTCGACCGCCTGTTCGATCTCGTCGGCCCGACCGATGACCGGGTCGATCTCGTCGGCGCGGGCCAGGTCGGTGAGGTCCTGGGCGTACTGGTCGAGGGTCGGGGTGCCCCGGTCCGGCTTGGGCGCCGCAGCACCGGACCGTTCGGAGTTCGCGTTCTGCAACGCCTGCGGCTGGATCCGACCGGCCGCGAGCATCCGCCCGGCGGGTGACTCCGGGTTGAGCGGCAGAGCCATCAGGATGTGCTCCGGCCCGATGTAGGAGGCGCCCATGGCCCGGGAGAGCTGGTGGGCGTCGAGCAGCGCCCGCTTCGCAGCCGGGGTCAGCGAGAGGTTCGGCGGAACCTGACCGTGCGGCGCGGGCTCACCCTGGCGCTGCTGGCCGCCGAGCGCACCGGCCAGTGCGTCCGGGTCGGCCCCGGCCCGGCGGACCAGCTCACGCAGCGGCTCACGCTGCAACGCGGCCCAGAGCAGATGGTCGGTGTCGAGGTCGTTGCTGGAGGCGGACGCGGCCCGGCGGGCGGCGTCCGCGAGCAACTCCCGGGCGTCGGCGGTCATCAGCCGGGTGATGTCCACCCGGTGGGCGGGCCGTCGCCCCTCGCCGCGTCCGAAGTACCGCGCCAGGAACTCGTCCCAGGGGTCAACGCCGGAGTCACCGGGTGGCTGCGTCATCTCTGGTCCCCCTCAACGGGCGCGACACGGTCGGCGTGGCCTACCCGGCGGCCGGCCCGACAAACGTGCGGTGATGGCAGGCTGGGCACATGGACGCCGAGCCGCTACTCGTGGTGGACGCCGCCAACGTGATGGGTTCCCGCCCGGACGGCTGGTGGCGGGACCGGGCCGGTGCCGCGGCCCGGCTGCGGGACTCGTTGGCGGAGGTCACCGAGACCGGACTCCCGGACCTCCCGGCGCCGATCGAGGTGGTGCTCGTGGTCGAGGGGGCGGCCCGGGACGTACCCGGCCGCGACCGTGTCCGGGTGGTGCCGGCGCCGGGTTCCGGCGACGACCGGATCGTCGACCTGGTCCGGGAGGAGGCACCGGGGCGGCGTTGCGTCGTCGTCACCGCCGACCGCGAGCTGCGGTCCCGGGTGGCCGCGCTGGGAGCGGAGGTACGCGGACCGCGCTGGCTCCGCCCCGAAAACTGACGGGCAGACTGTCGGAGATCCGACTGAAGGCTGCCCACCGTCCCGGCCCGCCTGGGCCGACCTCGTACTTCGTAAAAACCCGCAAGCCTCGCCGGAACGGACAGCCGGGTGTGAACCGCCCACCCGGATATGTTGACCCCAGAAGGGCATTACCTTCTAATGAAAACCCTCTCCGCCCGCCCCCAGGAGGTTCGTCGTGGCGAGCGTCGCCGAGCTGAAAGCAGCCATCGATGCCGCCCTCCAGCAGATCACCGAGGGCCAGACCGCTGTGCAGGCGGCCAGCGAGAAGCTGACCGAGGCACAGCAGACCCTGGCCGGCGCGTTGGAGGGTAGCGGGCACGAGACCGTGAGTGCCGCGCAGGCATCGCTGACCCAGGCGTCGCAGGAACTGGAGGAATGTCTCTCCGCCACCCTCGCCGCGGTGGAGCAGGCACAGCTCTACGTCTCGACGCTCTGAGCCGCCCATGTCCATCGTGGAGGATCTGGGCGCGCAGGTGCGCGCCGCCGCCGACGAACTGCCGGTGGCCCAGGTGACAGAGGCACTGGACCGGCTCCGACAGGCCGCCGACCGGCTGCGATGGGTCCGGCAGGAGTCGGCCGACCCGATGGGCGTACCCGAACTGTCGGCCGCCACCGAACACGCCGAGACCGCCGGGCACGTACTGCGGGTGGCACAGGACCAGTTCGCCGCGTACCTGGCCGCGATCGGGCTCGCCGGGGACGGGCCGCCCGCCGCCGGGCAACCACCACGGCGGGAGCCGACCGACGACCCGCCGACCGCCGGACCGGGCCCCGTACCCGAGCCGCGCGGCGAAGCCGGGCCGGTACACCGGTGGTGGTCGGTACGGGTGACCGAACTGACCGGCCAACGCGACGCCCCCGGAGCGAAACCCGACCGCGAGATCACCGACGCCGAGGAGCTACTGCGTCGGGTGGCCGAACGGGTACGCGCCGACGACCGTGGCCAACTGCACGCCCAACTGCGGGACGTACCGGCCGACGTGGGCCTCGGCATGGCCGCGGTGGCGCCGCCGATGCTCCGCGACCTCGCCGCCGAACTGCTCGGACACCCGCCCCGGGCGCAGGACCTGCCCCGGCTGCGGGGCGAACTCACCGGCAGGGCCCGCGACCTGCTGCCCGGCCTTCCGGCCGAGGTGCTGGAGACGGCGCTGAGCCGGGTCTGCCGGATGCCGCCCCCGAAGAACCCCACCGCCCCGCCGCACCCGGCCGACCCGGCGGTCGCCGCCGGGGTACTCACCGGTCTGCTGCTCCACCGGCTCGGCCGGGACGCCCGGTCGGTAGCCGCCCAGACCCTGCGGGAGTCCGATGGCTGACGTCCGGACCCAGCTCGTCACCCGGGTCCGCGGCATGCTGTCGCATGCACTCGGCGTGACCCGGGGCAGACTCACCCAGGCGCGCACCGAACTCGACAGCTCCCGGGACCGGCTGGCCCGGACCCGTCGGGCCGCCGCGCGGGTACCGCAACGTGTCGGCGCCGAACGCGACCGCCGGCTCACCGAGATCGCCGACGAGTACGAGGCCGAACTGATCCTGCTGGCCCGACGTACCGCCGAGGCGGCGACCGAGGCGGCACCCGGCGCGGCCAGCGCGGCCTGGCCGTCGTGGCGGCCGAGCCCGGCGGCCCGCCACGAACCGGCCGGCGCGCTGCGGATCGGCGCGGTCCGCCTGCCCGACGCCGAACCGGTGCCGGCCCTCGTGCCGCTGCTCGACCAGGGCCACGTGCACCTCGCCGGCACCGACCGGGCCGGCTGCGACGCGGTCGTCGCCGCCCTGCTGCTGCGGGCGGTGGGCCGCGCCGAACCCGGCGCGGTCCGGCTGATCGGGTACGACCCGGAGCACCTCGGCGGCGGACTGGCCGGCTTCGCCCCACTCTCCACCGCCGGGCTGCTCACCTTCGTCGGGCCGGGCGGGCTGGCCCGGCTCCTCGACGATCTCGTCGACCAGATCCGCCGGATCAACGAGACAGTGCTCGCCGGCGAGTACGGCTCCCTGCGGGAGTTGGCCGCCGCGACCGGGCGCCGACCCGAACCGTGGCGGGTCGCGGTGCTGCTCGGCGGGGACGAACTCTCCCGGCACGAGCGCGGCCAACTCGACCGGGTGGTCCGCACCGGCGCCGCCTGCGGCGTACACCTGGTGGTCCGGGGGATCGAACTGCCCGACGAGCCGACGGTGGAACGGGTCCAGGTCGGCGACGGGCTGACCCGGTTGCGCACCGCCCCCGGACTGCCCGTACGACTCGACCCGCCACCCCCGGCGGGCCTGGTCACCGACACCTGCCGGGAGATCGCCGCCGCGGTCACCGCCGGTCCCGCCCCGGCTCCCTTCACCGACCTGCTGCCGCCGGTCGACCAGATGTGGAAGGAAAGTTCGGCCAGCGGACTGATCGCACCGATCGGCGACGGCCCACAGGGACGCCCGGTGTTGCTCACCCTCGGTGACTACCCGCCGCACGCATTGATCGGCGGCCCGTCCGGCACCGGCAAGACCAACCTGATCTTCGCCTGGATCGGGGCGCTGGCCGCCCGCTACTCCCCCGCCGAGCTGGAGTTCTACCTGCTCGACTTCAAGGAGGGGGTCTCCTTCGCCCGGTTCGCCCAGGGGCGGCGGGACCCGAGCTGGCTGCCGCACATGCGCCTGGTCGGCATCAACGTCAACACCGACCGCGAGTTCGGCCTCGCCCTGCTGCGCTTCCTCGCCGAGGAACTGCGCCGCCGCGCCGACGCCGCGAAACGGCACGAGGTGACCAAGCTCGCCGAGCTGCGCTCCGTCGACCCGGACGGGCACTGGCCCCGGATCGTGGCGGTGGTCGACGAGTTCCAGATGCTGCTCGCCGGTCGGGACGCGGTCGCCCGCGAGGCGGCCGACCTGCTGGAGGACCTGGCCCGACGAGGTCGGTCCCAGGGCATCCACCTGGTCCTCGCCTCGCAGGACGTACGCGGGATCGAAGCGCTCTGGGGGCGGCCGGCACTGGTCGCCCAGTTCACCCTCCGGATCGCGTTGCCGAAGGCGCTGCGCATCCTCGCGGAACGCAACGACGCCGCCCAGGCCCTGCCCCGGCACCACGCGGTCGTCAACGCCGAGTCCGGCATGGTCGAGGGGAACCAGGTCGCCCAGATCCCGTCCGCCAGCGACTGGGGCACCTGGAGCGAGTTGCAGAACCAGCTCTGGCGGATGCGCCCGCAGGACGCCGCGCCGGCCCGGTTGTTCGACGGCGACGCGGTGCCCCGACTCGCCGACGCCCCGGACTTCGCCGCGCTGCGACCGGTCGACGAGTCGGCCGAGGGTCGTACCGCGGGCAGTCCGCGGGGGCCGGTCGCGCTGCTCGGCGAGATCATCGACGTACAGGCCCGCTCGGCGGGAATGCGGCTGCCCCGGGCGCCCGGCCGGAACCTGGCCGTGCTCGGCACCCGGGTGGACGAGGCATGTGCGGTACTCGACGCGGCGGCGCGCTCGCTGCACCGGCAGCACCTGCCCGGCACCGCCCGGTTCTCGATCGCCTGCCTCGACCCGGACGCCGACCCGGCGGCCCGGATGCTCTACGACGCGCTCGGCGACGACGCGGCCTGGTACGACGAGGAAACGGTGCCGGAGCTGATGAGCGAGACGGCAACCACGTTGGGCCTGGGCGGGGCGCCAGGCGAGCCCCACTACCTGCTGCTGTACGCGGTCGACGCGGCGGCCGGCCGGCTGGCGGCACGCGCCGGTGGACGTACCGGGCTGGAGCACCTGCGGCAGATCCTGCACGACGGGCCGGAGCGGCGGACCCACGTACTCGCCTGGTGGCGGGGAGTCGCCCGGATGCGGGCGGACCTCGGCGGCCCGGCGTCACGGACCGACCAGATCGGCGCCTGGGTGGCTCTGGACGTACAGGGCGCGGAGCTGGGCTCGGCGCTCTACCCGGGCACCGGTGGGCCGGACTGGTACCCCCGGCCGTGGCGGGGACTCTTCTTCGACCGGGCCGTGCACCGTACCGGCCAGACGATCATCCCGTACGGGCCGGCCCGATGAGCGAGACGTACGCCGGACTGATCCGCCAGCTCGCCGACGTGACCGCCCGGATGGAGGCCGAGCGGGCCGAAGCCGAAAGCTGGTACGCCAGCCAGTGCGCGGGCGCGGAACGCGCGGTACGCGACGCCGAGCAGGCGGTGCGTCGGGCCGAGACGGAACTCGCCTCGGCCGGCCAGGAGGCTGAGCTGACCGACGCCGAGGTGCTCCACCTGTGGCAGACCCTGCGGGACCGACTGGGCGCGGGCGCCCGCCGGATCGGCGATCCCCCCGTGCCGACGCCGGGGCCGCCGACCGACCCGAGTCTGCTGCTCGAAGGGGTCCGGGACCTGTTGGACCGGACCCGGCACCCGGGGGAGCTGCCCGCCTCCAGCCACCCACTGCTGGCGGTCTTCGGTGCGCTCGGCGCGGCGCTCGCGTACACCCTGGGGTTCGCCGCCCGCGCCGCCGGGGTCCGGTACGGCGGCGACCTGGCCGTCGGGATGCCGGTCCTGAGCCTGGTGGTGACGCTGCTCGGCCCGCTGGTCGGCCTGGCTCCGGCGAGGCTGCTGGCGGACCGTCGTCATGCCGGACTGGACCCGAGGGCGGTGACCGTGGTGGTCGTCGCCGGGGCGCTGACCACCGGCACGCTCTTCGCCCTGTTCCGCTGAACCCGTCCGGCGCGACACCCGTCCGGCGGAACAACCGCCTCGGCGCTCCGGGCCGGCTCACCCCGGTACGGCCACCGCCTCGCGCAGCAGCCGCCGGGCGAGCACGATCCGGTCGGCGTCGTCGTCGAGACCGGGTAGGTCGCCGACCCGGGAGACGCCACCGTCGAGAAAGGCCCGTAGGGCGAGCGCGCACTGTCCGGGGAAGGTGATGGTGCGGTCGAACAGGCGCAACGCGACCCGGTCCGGCTCGCCGTCGCCGGCCGGCGTGACCTGCCAGCGCAGTCCCTCGCGGGGGGTGATCCGGGAGTCGGCGTCGAGTGCCGCGATCGCGTCCGCCTGGGCAAGCGGCCGGATCGGAGCCGGACGAGCGGCTGGCCAGACCCGTTCCCGCAGCTTGGCCGCCACCGCCGCCGGGTCAGCCTGGCCGAGCCAGTCCTGGAGCGCGGTGACGGTCTCGGTCAGTTCCTTCGCGATCTGGTCGGGCTCGGCGAGGTCGAGCCCGAACGGGAGTGAGGCGCGCAGCCGCTGGTCCTCGGCGGCGAGCCCGAGCAGGGCCTCGACCAGGGCGTAACGGGTCAACGCGCGGACACCGACGGTCAGGTGCAGCGAACTACCCTGCTGCGCCTGTGCGCTGTGCAGCCACCCGCGCGGCAGGTAGAGCGCGTCACCGGGCGCCAGGGTGACGTCGAGCGCCGGGGGGCCGGCGGCGGTGGCGGAGACCTCGTCGGCTCGGCCGCCCCACGGCTGGCGCTCCAACGGGTCGGGGAGCACCGGTTCGTGGATCCGCCAGTGCTTACGCCCGTCGACCTGGAGCACGAACACGTCGTGGGTGTCGTAGTGGGTGGCGAACCCCTGGTTGCCGGCCGGGGTCAGGTAGGCGTTGACCTGCAACGGTTGGCTGAGCGCGGCACCGAGTTCGCGGGTGAAGTCGATCAGTGGGGGCCAGTTGCGGTGCAGGCCCTGGAGGACGAGGGTGGCGCCGTCGGCGTACAGGTCGAGGATCTTCTCGTCGAGCACCTGGTCGCCGATCTCGGCGCCGGCCCCGCCACCACCGGTGAAGCGGGCCGCCGGCAGCACCTGTCCCTCCTTCGCGACGCGGAGGAACGGCGTACGGAGGCCACGCCGGCTGAGCAGGTCGTCGGCGTCGGCCGGGCTGAACAGGTCGGCGAAGCCGTCCGGGTTGCCGAGTTCGGCGGCCCGGGACAGCAGCGGTGTGCGGCCCCAGTGGGCGGTCACGAAGTTGCTCGGGGCAAGGGCCACACAGCGGGCCAGCGCCGGGCGGCGGTGGCCGCCCGGCGCCTCGTCGGTCATCTCGGTACCCCGGCTACCGTGCCGCGCTGTCCGCGCCGCCGTCGCGCTGTCCGGTGTTGGCGCCGCCGTCGGCCGGTCCCTCGGCACTGCCGTCGGCGCCACCGTCGTGCTGACCGGGCGTCGCCCCGCCGTCAGCCGGACCCTCGGCACTGCCGTCGGCACCCCCGTCGTGCTGACCGGGCGTCGCCCCACCGTCAGCCGGACCCTCGGCCGCACCGTCGGCACCCCCGTCACGGCCCATGGGGTTGGCCCCACCGTCGGCCGGGCCCTCACCCGCGCCACCGCCGCTCGTCCGCATGTCATCGTCGTCGAGTCTCATCGGGCCCCCTCGGGTCTGTCGCCCCACCATCCGCGCGGCGGGCGCCGTGCATCCGGTGGTACCCGGTGCACGATCGTCCCTAACCCACCGACGCAGTCCACTACGCAAACAGCCTAAATCGGTATCTTCGGCGTGGGAGTGGTTAGGCGAATCCGCCGCCGGTCAGCGCCGACCCAGAGGCGCCGAACTGTCCCGTACGACCAGGTCGGTGGAGAGCTCGACCCTCGGGGTGTCGACCGTCTCGCCCCGGGCCAACCGGAGCACGGTACGTGCGGCGAGCAGGCCCATCTCCGCCAACGGCTGACGCACGGTGGTCAACGGCGGCGAGGACCAACGCGCCTCCGGAAGGTCGTCGAAGCCGACCACGCTCACGTCGTCGGGCACCCGCAGGCCACGCCGACGGACCGCCTCGTACGCACCGAAGGCCATCTGGTCGCTGGAGGCGAAGATCGCGGTGGGCGGGTCGGCGAGGTTGAGCAGTGCCGTACCGCTGGAGTAGCCGGATTCGTGGTAGAAGTCGCCGGGGGCGACCAGCTTGTCGTCCACGGGGAGGCCGGCGGCCTCCAGCGCGGCCCGGTAACCGTCGAGCCGGGCCCGGCTACAGAGCAACCGGGGTGGGCCGGCGATGAAGCCGATCCGGCGGTGGCCGAGCGAGAGCAGGTGTTCGGTCGCCCGCAGGCCACCGGCCCAGTTCGTCGCGCCGATGGTGGGAATGTCCAATGTGGGTACGCCGGCCGGGTCGACCAGCACCATCGGCACGTTCAGCCGGCGCAGCTCGGCGTGGACCGGCGGGGCGAGGTCGCTGCTCACCAGGATCACCCCGTCGGTGGCCCGGGTGCGCAGGTTCTGCAGCCACTGCCGGGTGGAGGTCGAACGGCGGTGGATGGCCGAGACGACGGTCCCCACGCCGGCCGCGTGCGCGACGTCCTCCACACCCCGGATGATCTCCACTGCCCAGGGGCTGTCGAGGTCGTTGAAGACCAGGTCGATCAGACTCGCACCGGCCCGTGGCCGGGTCGCGCGACGCCGGTAGCCGTGCCGGCGCAGCAGTTCCTCGACCCGCTCCCGGGTCTGCGGCGCAACGTCGTTGCGGCCGTTGAGCACCCGGGACACCGTCGGCACCGAGACGCCGGCTTCCTGGGCGATCGCGGTGATGGTGATCCTGCGTCCTTCGTCGACCGTCACGGGGCAGCTCCTTCGTCGAGGCTCCAGCCTACGACCGAAACACTTCGCGGTTACGCCGGCACCGTGGCCGAGCGGGAGATACTCCGCGCGGCCGCATCGCGGGTCCGACCCGCCGGTCGGTCGGATGTGGCGTGTCCTCAGCAATTTACGGAACTGTTCCGGAAAACGCGTCATCCGAGACTAACCGATCGGGCGCGCGACGGCGCTGAGAGCCGGGCGACCGGCTGCGGTGGCCCCGCCGGGGTCGCCGCGCTGCGCGAGCTGACCACCCTGGGCGTGACCCCGGTAGCCGCCGACTGTGACCCGTACGCCGCTGGCCCGCACCTGGGCCACCAGAGTTACCTGCTACCCACGGCCGACTCTCCCGACTATCCGGACGAGAGCACGGTGGAGCGGCGCGCCCCGATGCCGCGGCTGCCGCCGGTGACGACTCGACCGCTGAGCGGGGCGCCGGACCTGCCCCGGCGCTCCCACCGCGTCCCGCCGGAATGTCACGGCCGGACGGACGAGCTCAGCCGCCGGCAACCGAGGGAATCACCTGTACCTCGGCGCCGCTGGGCACGGGGGTGTCGAGGCCGTCGCCCCGACGACAGTCCTCACCGTCGATGTAGACGTTGACGTAACGGCGTAGTTCACCCCGCTCGTCGCGAATCCTGCGGTCCAGCCGGGGCCAGCGGTCGGCGACCTCGTCCAGCACCGCCCGCAGGGTGCCGCTGGCGGTGAGGTCGAGGCGGCTGGCACCCGCTGCGTCAACCCGCAGCGCCGCCGGTACGAGGAGCGTGACCACCGCTCACACCTCCGCGGCACGCAGGCAGAGCACGTCCGGCAGGTGTGCCGCCACCAGGGACCACGAGTCGCCCTCGTCCCGGCTGGCGTAGACCTCGCCGGCACGGGTGCCGAAGTAGACGCCAGCGGTCTCGGCGTCGTCGACGCACATCGCGTCCCGCAGCACCGCCGCGTAGTAGGGGTCGGTGGGCAGGCCGACGGTGAGTGGCTCCCAGGTGGCGCCGGCGTCGGCCGACCGGAACGGCCGGCACCGGCGCTCGACCGGGAACCGTTCGCCGTCGGCGACCAGGGGAAAGTTGTAGATCACGCCGGGGCGGTGTGGATGGGCCACCATCGCGAACCCGAAGTCGCTCGGCAGCCCGTCGGCGATGGAGTTCCAGGTGACGCCCGCGTCGTCGCTGCGGTAGACCCCGTGGTGGTTCTGCGCGTAGAGCCGGTCCGGGTCGACCGCGTCCCGGGCCACCTTGTGCACGCACTGGCCAAAATCGGGCCACTCGTCGGGCAGGAAGTAGGCCCGGATCCCGGTGTTACCGGTGGTCCAGGTGGCACCCGCGTCGTCGGAGCGGTAGACGCCCCCGGTCGACATGGCGACCAGGAGCCTGGCCGGGTCGGCGGGGTGTGGCAGCACGGTGTGCGCCGCCTGGCCACCGAATCCCTCGCCCCATTCCTTGCGGTGCGGGTGGTCCCAGAGCGCCCTGATCATCTCGTAGCTGACGCCGCCGTCGACGGAGCGGAACAACGCGGTCGGCTCGGTGCCGGCGTAGACCACGTCCGGCTCGGCCACCGGGCCGGGCGCGAGTTGCCAGACCCGTCCCAGACTGGCCTCGGTGTCGGCCGGGAAGGCGAGCGGCGGCTGGTCCGGCTCTCGCCAGGAGCCACCGAGGTCGTCGCTGGTCGCCACGCTCGGCCCGAAGTGCGAGCTGCTCACCCCGGCGAGCAGTCGCGGGGTGGGGCGCCGCTTGTCGATCGCGGCGGAATAGACCCCGGTCATCGAGAAATGCGGTCCGCTCAGCTCCCAGGTGAGCCGGTCATCGCTACTGACGGCGAGAAAGAGTCCCTTCGTCGTGCCGATCATCAAGAGAGTTTTCGCAGGCGGTGTTGTCACGGTCGGTCCTCCCATCCGGCGCACCGGCGCACGCCAGGGGCCAGTATGGCCCCGGCCACCGACAAGATGGCACCGCGATTACCGCCAATGCCAGCGGACCGAGGTGCGACGAAAACCATTCACCTTCACTTTTCGTCGCCAACGGAGATCGACGCCGAGGATCGGGCCCGCCCCGTTCCGTCGTCGCCACCACTTCCGCGACGTCCCGTTCGAGGGTCCATCGTGGAGCCGGAGCGCGGTGTACCGTCGCCGCATGACGGTGCTGCAGGAGTTTGTCGCCGCCCTTTCCCGCGGCCGGATCCAGGTTGTCGACCTCACCGCCCCCCTCTCGGACCAGACCCCGATCCTCGGTCTGCCCGAGCAGTTCGGCCAGACCTGGCCGTTCCAGCTCAGCGAGATCAGCCGGTACGACGACCGCGGTCCGGGCTGGTACTGGAACAACTTCTCCACCGGCGAGCACACCGGCACCCACTTCGACGCCCCGGTGCACTGGGTCACCAGTCAACGGGGCGCGGACGTGTCGCAGGTCCCGGTGAGCCAGTTGATCGCCCCGGCAGTGGTGATCGACCACGCCGCCGACGCCGCCGACGACCCTGACTTCCTGCTCGAAGTCGAGCACGTCAAGGCGTGGGAGGCGGAACACGGTGCCCTGCCCACCGGCGGCTGGTTGCTCTACCGCACCGGCTGGGACGCGTACGGCGACGACCCCGAGCGGTACACCAACGCTGGGCGTACCCCGGGCATCTCGGTCGAATGCGCCCGGTGGCTGGCCGAGGAGTCGCCGATCCAGGGCGTCGGGGTGGAGACGGTCGGCACCGACGCGGGCGCCGCGCACTCGTTCGACCCGCCGTTCCCGTGCCACTCGTACCTGCTCGGCCAGGAGAAGTACGGCCTGACCCAACTCCGTAACCTGGGGCAGTTGCCGGCTACCGGCGCGGTGGTGATCGCCGGACCACTACCGATCGTCTCCGGGTCCGGCAGCCCGTGCCGGGTCCTCGCGCTGGTCGAACGGTAGGACCGGGCCACAGATGCGGGTAGCCGAGGTGGTCGGGCGGGTCCTGTACGGACACGGCGCACGGTACGTCTTCGGGGTGGTCGGCAGCGGCAACTTCCATGTCACGAACGCGCTCGTGGCGGCCGGTGCCCGGTTCGTGGCGGCGGCACACGAGGGCGGCGCGGCGAGCATGGCGGACGGATTCGCCCGCACCTCCTCGACGGTGGGCCTGCTCTCGGTGCACCAGGGTCCGGGCGTCACCAACGCGCTGACCGGCCTGACCGAGGCCGCGAAGAGTCGTACCCCGATGCTGGTTCTGGCCCCGGAGGCGACCGCGCCCCGGTCCAACTTCTTCATCGACCTGCCGGCACTCGCCGCCTCGGTCGGGGCAGACTTCCGCCGGGTACGCGCGACGCACGCGGCGCAGGACGCGGGTGCGGCGTACCGGGCCGCCGCCCGGGGCACGACGGTGGTGCTGGGCCTCCCGTTGGAGGTCCAGCACACCGTGACCGAACCGTGGTCCGGTCCGGTCCTTCCGGTCGCCCCGACGCCGGCCACCGCCCCGCAGGTCGAGCCCTTGCTGGCCGCGCTCCAGGCGGCACGTCGACCGGTCTTCATCGCGGGTCGGGGCGCCCGGGCGGCCCGGGAACCGCTGACCCGGCTCGCCGACGAGTGCGGAGCGCTGCTCGCGGTCTCGGCCGCCGCGAAGGGACTGTTCGCCGGGAACCCGTGGAACCTCGACGTGGCCGGCGGCTTCGCCACCCCGCTCGCCGCCGAGCTGATCGGCGCGGCGGACCTGGTCGTCGCGTGGGGCAGCACACTGAACATGTGGACGACCCGGCACGGCGAACTGATCCCGCCGTCCGCCGTCGTCGTCCAGGTCGACCACGACCCGGCCGCGTTCGGAGTGAACCGCCCGGTCGACCTGACGGTGGCCGGTGAGGTCGCGGCGGTCGCCGAGGCGGTGCTCGGTCGGCTGGACGCCGCCCCGACGGGGCCCGTGGACGCGGGGACCGGCGGCTGGCGTACACCGAAGCTGGCACAACGGATTCGTGACCACGGCCGGTGGCGGACGGTCCCGTACCGGGACGAGAGTGGGTCGGAGCGGGACGGTACGCCGGCGACGATCGACCCGAGGACGTTCTCGGCCGCCCTGGACGACCTGCTCCCGCCCGAGCGAACGGTGGTGGTCGACTCCGGCAACTTCATGGGCTACCCGTCGATGTGGCTCGACGTGCCGGACGTGGCCGGATTCTGCTTCACGCAGGCGTTCCAGTCGATCGGGCTCGGCCTGGCGAGTGCGCTCGGCGCGGCCGTCGCCCGGCCGGACCGGCTCACCGTCGCCGCGGTCGGCGACGGTGGTTTCGTCATGTCCGCGACCGAACTGGTCACCGCCGTCCGGCTGGCGCTGCCCCTCCTCGTGGTGATCTACGACGACGCGGCGTACGGCGCCGAGGTGTACCACTTCGGCCCGGACGGGCACCCGTTGGAGACGGTCACCTTCCCCGACACCGACCTGGCCGCGATCGCCCGTGGTTACGGTTGCGACGGGTTGACCGTCCGGAGCGTCGACGATCTCGGGCCGGTACGCCGGTGGCTCGCTGGTCCCCGTACCCGACCGATGGTGGTCGACGCCAAGGTCCGCACCGCGCGCGGCTCATGGTGGCTGGAGGAGGCGTTCCGTGGCCACTGACCCACCGACCGGGTCGGGGCGGAACTGAGCCGGGTCAGCGGTACATGTGTACGCGGACCGTGGTGGTACCCGGCCGCGTGTGCACGCGTACGAGGTCGCAGAGTTCGTTGACCAGGAGCAGCCCGCGACCGCCGGGTTGGTCCGCAGGCGCGGGAATCCGCCCGGCGAGCGGTTCGGTGATGTGCCCGGTGTCGGCGAGCTGGCAGATCAACTGTTTGTCGGTGCTCCAGACCGAGAAGGTGCCGCCGCCACCGGTGTGCTCGACGGTGTTCGCGGCGAGTTCGTTGACCGCGAGCGTCAGGTCGGCAACACGATCGGGGGCGAGACCGGCGGCGAGGGCCTGGGCGGTGACCAGACGGCGGAGTGCCCAGAGGGCGTGGAGATCGACCGTGAGGGTCTCCGCGAGTGGAGGCGGAGGCGGCAGGGGCAGGTTGAAGCCGTCCGCGACGGTGATCGGGTCCGCGTAGTGAGGGCTGTCCCAGGCACCGGCGGCGGTCCGCAGGACCGGATGGGTGCGGTACGCGTCGTCGAGCCAGGTCCGGTCGAGGCGACCGGTGTCGTAGGGGCAGAGGATGGTGGCCCAACGCCCGACGAAGGCCGTGTTGATCAGGGCCTCGTGCTGGGCACAGGCAGGGTACTCGGCGGCGGTCCGGCCGGCCCAGACCGGTTCACCGATGATCCGCACCCGGTGGTCGGGGTGCGCGTCGGCGAAGGCGAGCAGCACCCGGGGGATGATCCGGCCGGGGTTGCGGCCGGCGACGGCCATGTCGTGCAACTGCACCCGGGTGGCGTCGGCGCCGAGCGCGCCGCGGATGAGGTCAAGGTTGCCCTCGGGTACGGCGACCATGACCGGCTCTCCTGCCGCCAGGCCGGCCCGGATGAAGGGGATCGTACCGGCGAGATATTCGTGCCGGTTCGCGTAGAACAGGGCTGGATGGACGAACTCGTGGAGGTCGCGGGAGGGGTACATGGCCCGGCCGCCTCCCTCTCCGCCTGTTTTCGATCATCAACCGCTGGCCGTCCACCGATCGGACCGGCGATCGGACCGGAGCCGCCCGAACACTCACGGGTCACGAGCCCGCCCACCACCATAGCCGTCCGTCGCTTCGAGGCATTCCTGGCTGCGCCCGAAACCACCACCCACTCGGCCAGCGCCGAACAGCCGGGGTCAGGGCGTCGCGTACGCGTGCAGCGGCCCGGGGGCCGGGCGGGACTCCAGGGTCGACGGGTCGACGCTCCACGCGCCGGCCAGCCGCATCACGTCGTGCTCGGAGACCAGGATGTCGGGGTCGCCGGCGAGCCCGGGGGGCAGCCCGATCGCCTGTTCGACGTCGTCCGGGTCCCCACGCCACTCGGTGACCTCACCGATCTCGCCGAGGAAGCCGAACGCGCGAACCGCGACGCCGTCGACGGCGCGGGCCCAGCGGTGCAGTTCGGAGACCCGGTAGGTGGCGAAGAGTTGCACCTCGGTGCCAAGGGTGGCGGAGAGTTCGACGACGTCCACGACGGTGTTCGGGCGGAGCAGCCACCGGCCGGTGGCAAGGAGCCAGCGGGCGTCCCGGGCTCCGGGCAGCGGCGGGGTGAGCACCAGCCGGTCGTCGGTCAGGTAGGCCAGGTCGATCCCGTCCCGCCAGGAGACCGTGCCCAGGTCCCGTAGCGCCAGGGCCGCGGTGAGGGCCTCGGCGTCGGCGTCGCGGACAGCCAGCCACGACTGTTTGTGGCCGAATCCGACCATGGTCTCCCCCTGCATGCCCCGCACGTTACCGACCTTCGTCACGGCGAGCCGAGACTTACCGCCGGGAGCGCCGGATCCGGCGGGCCCGGGTTCGCGTACGCGGGGTCGCCAGCGGCCACGCCCCGGCCGGAACACGTCGGTGAGCCTCGATGAGTAAGGATGATTGGTTAGTTCCGTTCCTGATCATGCGATTCGTCCCCAGGAGGACTGGACATGGAAAAGCCGAACATCGGCCCGATCGAGGGGGCACCCCCCGCCGACCTGGTCATCGAGGACATCACCGAGGGCAGTGGTCCCGAGGTTGGCCGCGGGCAGTGGGCAAGCGTGCACTACGTGGGCGTCTCCCACTCCACCGGCAAGGAATTCGACTCCTCCTGGGGTCGGGGTGAGCCGTTCGGGTTCCAGGTCGGTGGCGGACGGGTCATCGCCGGCTGGGACCAGGGGGTGGCCGGCATGAAGGTCGGCGGGCGGCGCAAGCTCGTCATCCCGCCGCACCTCGGCTACGGCAACCAGGGCGCCGGCGGCGTGATCAAGCCGGGCGAGACGCTGGTGTTCGTGGTCGACCTGGTCGACGTCAAGTAACGAGCACGTTCGTACCACCACCGCGCACCAGCGCCCCCGCCGGAGCAGCAGGCCCCGGCGGGGCCACCGCGACAGCGGCGGCGGGGCCCCGAGGCCCCGCCGCCGTGTGGGGACCGCATCCGTGGGCGGTGACGGGGGCCGTGTCCCCGGGTTAGGGTGCGGCGTGTCGTCGTACCGGATCGGCGGGAGCCTGGCTGACGCCTCACGCGCGGTCTCCCTCGGCCTGGTGGCCGGGGTGTACCTGGTGGCCGCCGCCAGCGGCGCCCTGACCTGGTGGCTCCTCGCCCCGCACCAGGAGCCGCTGACCGCCGCCTTCTGTGCCGACCTGGTCGGCACGGCGGTCGTCTTCGCCGGCTCTGTGCTGGTGCGCAACGCCAGTCTCTACGACCCGTACTGGAGCGTCGCGCCGCCGTTGCTGATCGCCGGTTGGCTGCTCACCACCGAACCGGGGGTGGCCGCACGGCAGTGGCTGGTGTTGGCCCTGGTCGTCGTGTGGGCGGTGCGGCTGACCGGCAACTGGGTGGTCGGCTGGGCCGGCCTGCGCCACGAGGACTGGCGCTACGTGATGATGCGCGAGCGGACCAGCGGCCGACTGCCCTGGTGGCTGGTGAACCTCACCGGGGTGCAACTCGTACCGACGCTCGTCGTCTTCGCCGGCCTGCTCCCCGGCTGGTCGGCGATCTCCGGGAACCGGCCGTTCGGTTGGCTCGACGTGCTCGCCGCCGCACTCACCGCCGCCGCGATCCTGCTGGAGTCGCTCTCCGACCGACAACTGCGCCGGTTCGCCGCCGAGCCGGGCAACCAGGGCCGGGTCGCCGACCGTGGCCTCTGGCGGTACGTCCGCCACCCGAACTACCTCGGCGAGATCGCCTTCTGGTGGGGACTGTGGCTGTTCGCGCTCGCCGCAGCGCCGTCGACGTGGTGGACGGTGATCGGGCCGCTGGTCGTGCTGGCGCTCTTCGTCGGCGTGAGTGTGCCGATGATGGACCGGCGGTCACTGGACCGCCGGCCCGGTTATCGGGAACACATGCGAGCGGTGCCCGCGCTGCTGCCGCGGCTCAGGCGTTGACCGGCACCCGTTCCTTGATGAAGTTCATCAGCTCGCGGTTGATGTCGTCGGCGTGGGTCCACGGAATGCCGTGCGGCGCGTCCTTGAGCACCACCAGCTTGCTGCCGTTGACCGCCTGGTTCAGCCGCTTACCGGTGTTGGGGAAGGGCAGCACCCGGTCGGCGTCCCCCTGAATGATCAGCAGCGGTACGTCGATCTTCGGCAGGTCGTTGCGGAAGTCGGTCAGCCAGGTCGGGATGCAGGCCAGAGTGGCGTACGGGGACGCACTGATCGCCATGTTCCAGTTCGCCCGGACCACCTCCTCACTGACCAGCTTGCCGAGGTTGACGTCGAGGTTGAAGAAGTTCTGGAAGAACTGGGTGAACCAGACGTACCGATCCTTGCGGGCCTGGTCCATGAAGCCGTCGAAGAGACTCTGCTCGATGCCGTCCGGGTTGTCGGCCGTCTTGAGCAGGAACGGCGGGATCGGCGACACGACCACCGCCCGGTTCACCCGGGCCGAACCGTACGCGCCGAGGTAGCGGGTCACCTCGCCGGTGCCCATGGAGTGCCCGACCAGGGTGACGTTACGCAGGTCGAGCGTGGTCAGGATCTGGTCCAGGTCGGCGGCGAAGGTGTCGTAGTCGTAGCCGGCGGTGGGCTGGCTGGACTTGCCGAACCCCCGACGGTCGTACGTGATCGCCCGAAAGCCGGAGTCGACCAGCATCGCGACCTGCTTCTCCCAGGCGGTGCCCCCGAACGGGTACCCGGGGATGAGCAGGACCGGCTGACCCGAGCCGTGGTCCTCGTAGTAGAGATCGATGGATGCGGAATTCTCCGCCCCGACACTGATGTAAGGCATCTCGACACTCCTCTTGCGCGGAATCGTCCGTGGCGGGGGTCGGTCGAGCGTTGCCGCGTTAGAGGGGTGCGGCAGCCTGAAGTTAACACGGCCCGAACCGACCGGTGGGCGGATTGGCAGGCTGGGCCGGAGTCTCGGCACGCCGCCCGTAACTTTTCGGGCCCGTGCCGATACTTCAGGGTCAACCGGCCGCACGATCGGGCGCTACACGAACGACGAGGTCGTCCCGTGACAAAGGTGGCCGGCCGATTTCTGGCCCAATCCCCCCTCTCGACGGGAAGCCAGGTTTCCGGAAACATATCGGAAGCAACGGCACCAGCCTGCGGCGCGTAACCGTCGTGTACGGGGCTTCGGGGTGCCGGTACAAGCGACAGGAGGCTGCCCATGAGCAGCGATCCCCGGACCGGCGACGGCCACCGCACCCTGACGGCGGCCCCCCTGGCCCCCTGGCAGGATCCGTCCCGACCGATCGACGTACGGGTCGCCGACCTGCTCGGCCGGCTGTCGCTGGAGGAGAAAATCGCCCAGCTCTACGGCGTCTGGGTCGGCGCGGACGTGAGCGACGAGGACATGGCGCCACACCAGCACGACATGGTGGACGACGTCCCGGACTGGCGGGAGTTGATCCAGGTCGGACTCGGGCAGCTCACCCGACCATTCGGCACCGCACCGGTCGACCCGGCCCTCGGCGCCCGGGCACTGGCCCGGATGCAGGCCGAGATCGTCGCGGCGAACCGGTTCGGTATCCCGGCCATCGCCCACGAGGAATGCCTCACCGGTTTCATGACCTGGGGCGCCACCGTCTACCCGACGCCCCTCGCCTGGGGCGCCACCTTCCACCCCGAACTGGTGGAGCTGATGGCCGCCCAGATCGGTACGGCGCTGCGTCAGGTCGGCGTGCACCAGGGGCTGGCCCCGGTCCTCGACGTGACCCGCGACCCCCGCTGGGGGCGGACCGAGGAGACGATCGGGGAGGATCCGTACCTGGTCGCCACCATCGGCACCGCGTACGTACGCGGGCTCCAGTCAGCCGGTGTGGTGGCGACGCTGAAACACTTCGCCGGCTACTCCGCCTCCCGCGCCGGCCGCAACTTCGCCCCGGTCGCGGTCGGCCCACGCGAGTTCGCCGACGTCCTGCTACCACCGTTCGAGATGGCCGTACGCGACGGCGGCGCCGGCTCCGTCATGCACTCGTACGCCGAGGTTGACGGCGTGCCGGCAGCAGCCGACGAACGGCTCCTGACCGAACTGCTCCGGGACCGGTGGGGGTTCACCGGCACCGTCGTGGCGGACTACTTCGGAGTGGCGTTCCTGCAACTGCTGCACCACGTGGCCGGATCGGGCGTCGACGCGGCCCGGCTCGCTCTCACCGCCGGTGTCGACGTGGAACTCCCCGCGGTGCGCTGTTTCGGACCGGGACTGGTCGACGCGGTCCGGAGCGGGACCGTGCCGGAGGCGCTGATCGACCGGGCCACGACCCGTGTGCTGCGGCAGAAGGCGGCGCTCGGGCTCCTCGACCCGGACTGGCAGCCGCGACCGGCAGCCCTGACCGGAACGGTCGACGACCCGGCCGCCCTGGAGGGCACCGTCGACCTGGACCCGCCGGCCAACCGGGCGCTCGCCCGGGAACTCGCCGAGGAGTCGGTGGTCCTGCTCGCCAACACCGGCGCCGCTCTGCCGCTGCCTCCTCAGTCGAGAATCGCGCTGGTCGGACCTCTCGCCGACGATGTCACCGGCATGCTCGGCTGCTACACCTTCCCGAGTCACGTCGGCGGTCAGCACCCGGGGGTTCCGGCCGGTGTCGACATCCCGACCCTGCTCGACGCGCTCCGCGCCGAGCTGCCCCTGGCCGAGGTGACCCACACGGCCGGCTGCACCATCGACGGCCCGGACCGGTCCGGCATCGCCTGCGCGGTGGCGGCGGCGGCCGACGCCGACGTCTGTGTGGCAGTGCTCGGCGACCGGGCCGCGCTCTTCGGCCACGGCACCTCCGGCGAGGGCTCCGACGCGGCCGATCTGTGCCTGCCCGGCAAGCAGCAGGAGTTGCTGGACGCGCTCCTCGACAGCGGTACCCCGGTCGTGCTGGTGCTGCTCGCCGGCCGCCCGTACGCGCTCGGCGACTCGGCCGACCGGCTGGCCGCGGCCGTACAGACGTTCTTTCCCGGTGAGGAGGGCGGGCCCGCGGTCGCCGGGATCCTCTCCGGCCGGGTCGCCCCGTCCGGGCGGCTGCCGGTCAGTGTGCCCCGGCACGTCGGCGGTCAGCCGTCGAGTTACCTGGCACCGGCGCTCGGCCACCGCACCGAGGTCAGCAGCATCGACCCGACGGCGCGCTACCCGTTCGGGCACGGTCTCTCCTACACCCGCTTCGACTGGCGGGACGTACGCGTCGACGGCGTCGAGGCGGTGCCGGGTCGGGCCACCGAGATCGGCACCGACGGCACCGTCGAGGTGTCGGTGACGGTGTCCAACACCGGTGACCGGGTCGGGACCGAGGTGGTGCAGCTCTACCTGCACGACCCGGTGGCTCAGGTGACCCGGCCGGTGGTCCGGTTGACCGGCTACGCCCGGGTGCCCCTGAACCCCGGCGAGTCCCGGCGGGTGACGTTCCGGGTGCACGCCGACCTGACCTCGTTCACCGGACTCCACGGGTTCCGGGTGGTGGAGCCCGGTGATGTGGAGCTGCGGCTGTCGGCCTCCAGCGTCGACCACCGGTACGCGGTCCCGGTGCGGCTGACCGGCGCGTTACGCCAGGTCGACCACGAGCGGCGGCTGGTCGCGGAGGTGACCGTCGGCTGAGGACCGGACGGCCACTGGTCAGGGGTCAGTCGGGAAACCGGACCGGCTCAGGGAATGATCGGTTGCAGGTCCTTGGGCATGGTGGACCGTACGTCGTCCCACTCGCCCTGGCTGATGTGTCGACGCAGGGCGTCGAGCACGGTCTGCACCACGCCCTCCGGTCCGCCCTCGACCTCGTACGGGAAACCCTGCCCGACCTCGTAGAGGAAGTCGTCCCGGTTGAGCTTGATCGGTACGTCGCTCGGTTCCCAGCCCTCGAAGTACACGCCGCGCACCAGCGTCGGCAACTGCGCGGCGAACTGCACGCTCTCCTGCACCGGGAGCCGGTCCCGGAGCAGTTGCAACACGGTACGCAGCGCGGCGTACGACTGGTTGCGGCGCTGTTTGGGCCACCCGTACGCCTGCTCGATCTCCTGGAGGATGAGGTTGGTCTTCTCGATCGACGCTTCGAACGTCGCGTACGGATTGTTCGCCACTGCTCTTCCTCCGTCTGGGTGAGCCGCCGACCTCCCCCGGGCCGGTCCTGCGCCCCACACTGCCGGTGCTCCGGGTGAGCCCGGTTCACCCGGAGCAGGTGAAGGCCCGGGGAGGTGGCGACGCCGGTCTGACCCGGATCGACTCAGGCTGCGCGCCGTTCCCGAGACTGCTTACAGGAGACGCAGGTGGTGGCGGAGGGGAAGATTTCCAGCCGTTCCACCGGGATCGGCGCCGAGCAGCCCTCGCACCGGCCGTAGGTGCCCTCGGCGAGTCGGGACAGGGCGTGTTCGTACTGCGCCCGACGGTCCAGAATGGTCCGTAGCAACGACTGTGCGGTGTCCCGCTCCGCGGTCTTGGTTCCGCTGTCGGCCTGGTCGTCGCCGGCGGTGTCACCAACCTCCACCAGCCGCAGCACCTGGCTCTGCAGCACGGCCTCGTCGTACTCTCCGGTCAGCTCGTCGAAGCGGGCTTCCAGGGAGAGCCGGATCAGGTCGATGTCCGCCTGGGAACGGGCCGTGCCGACCGCATCGTTGACAAGCATGCGCTGCCCCTGCCTTTCCGTGACGGCGGTGGACTCGCTGCCAGGACCCGGTTGGTCCGGCGCGGTCCACCGTGACCGGGCGCATACCCGTGACCGAGGGGGGTCAAACCAGCGATTTCTGCCGGCGCAAAGGCCGGAGGGTCCAGCCGGAACGCGGGGAGGTTCAGCCCTGTTCGTCCGCTTCCACCAGCGCGGGGTGGCGCGGGTCGTCCATCCGGACGACCACGTCGGCGAAGGTGGCCGGGGCGACCTCCTCGGCGTACCGGGTGAACGCCGGCAGAGTCCAGGCATCCGCCGGGTCGGTGCGCCGCGACAGCGCTGCCGGGGACAGGACAAGGTGGACGGTCAGATCGAACGGGAGTCCGCCGCCGAGCAGGAAGGAGCCGCTGACCAGGAGCACCGCCCCGGGCGGCAGGTCGACGTACTCGGCCCGGCTGGCCCGGTCGGTGCGTGTGTTCCACAGCGACGGCAGGACCCGGCCGGTCTCGACGGCAGCGTCGAGCACCTCCCGGCGCAGGCCCGCCTCGTCGAGCCAGTCGGTGTAGAACGCGTCCGGGTTTTCCCGGCCGAACTCGTAGCGCAGCGACGCCGGTCGGAGGAAGTCGGTGGCCCGGATTGGCAGTGCCGGACGGCCGCGTACGCGCAGCGGGTCGACCAGGGCGTCGGCAAGCCGGTCCGGTGCCGAGGCGCCGGCACCGTCGAGGGCCACCCGCAGCGGCTGCCCGGTGCGCTCGGCGGCCAGCCGGTCGGCCAACTCCTGGACCAGCGACTCGGGACTGATCGGGCGGATCTTCACCCGCTCCATACTGCCCGAGTGGGTCAGCCGTCCTGGTCGATGGTGACGACTGCCTCGTCGGCGAGCCGGTAGCCGACGCCGTACACGGTGGTGACGAGCGGGACCTCGGTGCCGACCTTGCAGCGCAGTCGGCGGACGTGCACGTCGACGGTACGGACTCCGGTGTGCTCGTAGCCCCAGACCGCGGCGAGCAGTTGCAGCCGGGTGAAGACCCGTCGTGGATGTTCCACCAGGTGCAGGAGGAGGTCGAACTCCAGCCGGGTCAACGGCAGCGGTTGGTCGTCGAGGAGCACGGAACGGGAGGCGGCGAGGATCCGCAGTTCGGGCGCTGCCGTCTCGTCAGTGGCCGAGTCGGTGCCGACCCGCTCGACACCGGTCGGTTCGGTGAGCGACCGCCCCACGGGGACGTGGCCGGGCGGGGCCTGATCGGGCCTGGCCGGTGGGCGCAGCAATGCGGATTCGACCGGGCGACGGTCGGCCGGCACCGGTCCGTGAATGACCGTCGCCTGCCCCTGTTCCAGCAGCTCACGGGCGACGTCGAGGAGACGCTGCGCCGACGGGGCCAGGGCCTGGTCACCATCGAGCGGAATGGAGAGTGTCAGGGTCAGTGCGGGGGTGCCGGCGGCGGGCAGGCGACGCTCGGCGTCGGGTGGCCGCCCGGGTCCCGCTGGCTGGGACGTGTGCCACACGGCACGCGACGAGGCGGGACTGACCGACATGGTCCTCCTTGGCTGGTGGAGGGGAATCCCCTCGGCCCGGGGTGCGGGCACGCTCGATGTTTCCGGCCACTGCGGCAAGGGTCAAGGGGCCACTACGTTGCATGAATGTGACAATTGACGCACAGATTGGAATTGGACGCTCGCTCTACGTACCAGATCTTGGGAAATCGTCAGAATCAGTCCACGATGATCTAGTGCGAGGAGTGCTGACCGGCTTCACGGTCATCTGGACGGTCACGCTCGCCGGTTACCTGATCGGCCGTACCCGCCTGCTCGGGCCGGACGGCACGACGGTGCTCGCCCGACTCGCCTTCTTCGTCGCCGCGCCCGCGCTGCTCTTCACCACGCTGGCGCGGTCGTCGGTTTCCGAGGTGTTCACCCCCGCGCTGGCCGCGTTCGTGCTCAGTACGGTGCTGGTCGCGGCCGTCTACCTCACGCTCGCCCGTTGGGTGTGGCGGCGACCGGCCGGCGAGGCGACCGTCGGCGCGCTCAGCGCCTCGTACGTCAACGCCGCCAACCTCGGTCTGCCGGTGGCGGCGTACGTCCTCGGAGATCCGTCCTTTGTGGCGCCGGTGCTGCTGTTCCAGGTGCTGCTCGCCTCACCGGTCGCGCTCGCCGTGCTGGACGTGACCACCACCGGCCACCGCCCCTCGCCGCGACGACTCGCGCTGCTGCCGGCGCGCAACCCGATCATGCTTGGTTGTGCCGCCGGGCTGGCCGTCTCGATCGTCGGCCGCACGCCGCCGGACGCGGTGATGCGCCCGTTCGAGCTGGTCGGCTCCGCCGCCGTACCGCTGGCACTGATCGCTCTCGGCATGTCGCTGTACGGCAGCCGACCGCTCGCCGCCGGACCGGAGGCGGTCGAGCGCTACGTCGCGGTCGGGCTCAAGGTGCTGGTACAGCCGGCGCTGGCCTATCTGATCGGGCACCTGGCTCTCGGCCTCGACGGGGCGGCACTGCTGGCCGCGGTGGTCACCTCGGCCCTGCCCACGGCGCAGAACGTCTTTGTCTTCGCCACCCGGTACCAACGGGGCGAGGCACTGGCCCGGGACACCGTCGTGCTCTCCACCCTGGCCGCCGCGGTCACGCTCGCCGCGATCGCGGCGTGGCTGGGCTGAGCCGCCGCCGGCCGTACGGCCAGCCCGGCGGGCCGGTCGCGACAGTCAGTACGCCGACCGGTCGCGACAGTCAGGCGTCGCGGTCGACGCTGATACGCGCCTCGTCGGCCAGCCGGTAACCCACCCCGTACACGGTCGTCACCACCGGCAACGTCTCCCCCAGCTTCGCGCGCAGCCGGCGGACGTGTACGTCGACGGTCCGGGCCACGGCGTGTTCGTAACCCCAGACGCTGTTGAGAAGCTGGAGCCGGGTGAAGACCCGCCGCGGGTGCTCGGCCAGGAAGACGAGCAGGTCGTACTCCAGCCGGGTCAGCGGTATCGGTTGCCCGTCACGCAGCACCCGCCGGGAGCCGGCCAGCACGTGCAACGTCCCGTTCCGTCCGGCACCGCTCCCGCCGGCGACGGGCCCGCCTCCGAGTGAGACCGTCGCGCTGGCCTGCTGGGCCACCGGCTCCTCCCCGATCCTCGCCGGCATTTCGGACAGCCGTGCGGCGAGCGTCTCCCGGTCACTCTGCTCGACCAGTTCCCGGACCAGCTCCAGTAGGCGGGTCGCCTGCGGGGTGAGGGTGTCCCCGGCGTCCAGGGTGATGTCGACGGTGACGGTGAGGGTGGTCGCGGTGTCGCCGGGCGTCGATCGGCGGCGGGCATGGCCCGACCGGACCGGCGACGGGTACACACGCGGGCTGATCGCGATGACCGACATGGGGAGAGCCTCCTAGCGATGGTGTTCCGTGCCATCCCGGGCGTGGTGACGCCCAGGTTCAGGTGGACGTCCGCCCGGCGGTCGCCGGCACGTTGGTCAGGTGGGCGTAGACATCGGTCGGCCCGAAGGCCGGTAGGCCGGCGAGTCGCCAGGCGGCGAAACCGCCCACGATGTCGGTGGCGAGGTAGAGACCGAGGTCCTGGAGCGCGGCTGCGGCCAGCGAGGAGGTGTAACCCTCCTGGCAGAAGATCACCACAGGCAGGTCGTAACGCTCCGCGACCGGCAGCCGGGCCGGACTGCGGGGGTCGAACCGCCACTCCAGGACGTTGCGCTCGATCACCAGGGCGCCCGGGATCGAGCCGGTCGCGGCCCGCTGGGCGGCCGGCCGGATGTCGACCAGCAGTGCCCCTTCCCGGTACGCCAGATGCCCCGCCTCCGGGTCGAGCCGGCGCAGCCGCAGCCGGGCGGAGTCGAGGATCTCGTCAATCCCTCGGGATCCGGCCGGCGCCACGGTGTCCGGACAGCTCGTCGAGGGGTGCCGCGAGTTGATCAGCTTCACCAGGCCACCCCCGCCTCAGCGACTTCGGCGACCCGGAGGTTGCCACCGTCGAGTTCGTAGCGGGTCATCCGGGACAGCGCGGGCAGGTAGACGTGGATGCTGACCGCCGGGACGTTGCCGGTGTTGCTGACCCGGTGGATGTGGCGTGGGCCGAACTGCCGGCCGGAGCCCGTACGCAGGATCGTGGGGCGGAGCTCGCCGCCGACCACGACCTCCTCGGTGAGGGCGCCCGAGGCGACGGTGAAGGCACCGGCGGAGCCGCCGTGGTCGTGCAGGTCCGTCGACTGACCAGGGAGCCAGGTCAGCAGCCAGACCTCGTGCTCCTCGTTGCCAGCCAGGCGGGCGTACCAGCGTTCGACCGGGTCGAACCGGGGCGCCACCGGCCAGGAGGCGGGGTCTACCGCGTACCGACGGGCGATGGTGAGCGGGTCAGCGGAGTTGATGGTCATCGTCATTCCTCGTTGAAGCGACTGGTCCGTTGCCCCAGATCCTAGACGATAAAACCTATAGGTTTGATAGGTAATTGGGACGCGTCTCAGTGACTGGGACAGCGAAGCGGTCAGGCTCCCCGGTCCCAGTCGAGCGTCCGCTACTCGAATTCGCCGAAGACCGCCACCGCGACCTGGTAGGTGTCGAAGGCACGGGCAGCCCCGGCGTACGCCTCCAGATGGATGAACAGGTCGACGATCTGGTCCTTCGTGACCCCGGCGTTCAGCGCGATCCTGAGTTGGCCACGCAGCGGCTCATGGGTTCCCAGGGTGGCGGCGATGGCCACGGAGACCAGCGCCCGACTACGGTCGTCGAGCGCGGTCCGGGTCCAGGAATCGCCGAAGGTGTGGGCCATCGCCAGGTCACGGAAGTCCCGGCCGGAGGGGGGCTCGCCGGGGCCCAGCGGCAGCACGAGCGGTTGGCCGAGAAGTCGCGCGGCACTGTCGGCCGCCTGCTGTCGTGATCGTTCGTCCTGCATCCTGGCCTCCTTCGTCGCTCCGATCGTCGCACCGTTCCCCGCCGACAGAGGCCGTTACCCCTACATCGACACGATGGCGGGACCGCGGTTGTCCTCGCGAGATTTACTTGCTTCAATGCGATGGGAGCACCGGGCCGTCACACCTCTCACCGCGCACCGCGACAGGAGACGACCATGCTCCGCAAACTCCTCGGTCAGGCCACGCTCGCGACCCTGGCCATACTGCTCGGTCTCGTCATCACGACGCCCTTCCTGCCCGCCGCGTCCGCTCCGGCCACCGCGTTCGCCCCGGTCCGGGTCATGCCGCTCGGCGACTCGATCACCGGTTCACCCGGCTGCTGGCGCTCCATGCTCTGGAACCGACTACAGAGCACCGGGTACACCACCATCGACTTCGTCGGCACCCTCGGCCCCCAGGGCTGCGGGCAGGCGTACGACGGAGACAACGAGGGCCACGGTGGCGCTCTGGTGACGAACGTGGCGAACCAGAACCAGCTCCCCGGGTGGCTCGCCGCCACCCGACCGGACATCGTGCTGATGCACTTCGGCACCAACGACGTCTGGAGCAACGTGGCACCGGCGACCATCCTCACCGCGTACGGAAAGCTGGTCGACCAGATGCGGGCCAGCAACCCGGTGACGAAGGTGCTGGTCGCGCAGATCATCCCCATGGCACCGAGCACCTGCACCGAGTGCGGCCAACGGGTGGTCGCCCTGAACAACGCCATGGCGAGCTGGGTCAGCTCGAAGAGCACCGCACAGTCACCGGTCGTGCTGGTCGACCAGTGGACCGGGTTCAGCACCGGCAGCGACACCTACGACGGGGTGCACCCGAACACCTCGGGCGACCAGAAGATGTCCGATCGCTGGTACCCGGCGCTGACCGCCGCGCTGAACGGAATCACGCCGACGACCAGCCCCACCGCCGGTCCGACACCCACCCGATCCCCGACCGTGAGCCCGACGCCGACCCGTACGCCCACCACCGCACCGCCGATCGGGGGCTGCACCGCGACGTACCGGGTGATCGGGCAGTGGCAGGGCGGCTTCCAGGCCGAGGTGACGGTTCGCAACGGAAGCACCGGTACGTTCGCCGGTTGGGCCGCCCACTGGTCCTTCGGCGCCGGCCAGCAGATCAGCCAGTCGTGGAACGCCGTGGTGAGCCAGAGCGGCACGAACGTCTCCGCGCGCAACGTCGGTTGGAACGGCAACCTGGCCCCGGGCGCGACTGCCACGTTCGGCTTCATCGCCAACTGGAACGGCACGAATCCGGCGCCGACGGTCACCTGCACCGCCTGAACCGAGGCGGGCGGCCAGGGCTTGATCGTCGCCCGGACAGGCGTCGGGCCCGATCTCCGTTTCGGCGATCGGGCCCGACGGTGCGACCAGACTCACGTGTCAGGAGGGGCGCCTCCGACCATCGGAGATGGTGACGGGGAGCCCCTCCTCACCTCACCAGGACCAGTACTCCGGCTGGGTCTGCGGGTTGAACTCCTTGTACGAGTGCAGCTTCGCAGTCCAGGTACGCCAGTCGTTCAGGTCCAGGACGTCCAGACCCTTCTGGATGTCGTTGGAGTAGATGTAGCCGTTGTAGTAGTACGCGGACCACGAGCCACCCGTGACGGCACGGGTGTCCGAGAGCGGACCCCGCTCCCAGTAAGCGATCTCCTTGGGCTGGGCCGAGTTGGTGAAGTCCCAGACCGAGATGCCGCCCTGGTACCAGGCCTGCACCATGATGTCGCGGCCCAGGACCGGGATCAGCGAGCCGTTGTGCGACACGCAGTTCTCGAAGTCCGTGTTGGTCCGCGGAATCTTGAAGTAGCTACGGAAGACCAGCGCGCGACGGTCGCCGCGGCCCGTGATGTCGTAGACACCGTCGGCACCACGGGTGGCACCGATCGTCGGGTTGCAGGTCGGCGCGCCGCCGCCACCGAGTTCGTCGGTGAAGACGACCTTGGTGCCCTCGTTGTTGAAGGTGGCGGAGTGCCAGAACGAGAAGTTGGTGGTGTCACGGACCGAGCTGATCACCCGCGGCGCTTCCCGGTTCTTGATGTCGAACAGCACACCGTCACCCATGCAGGCGCCCGCGGCGAGGTCCTTCTCCGCGAAGACGGTGATGTCGTGGCAGCCGGTCGTGGTCGAGCTGCCGTTGCCGCCCGGGTTACCGCCCTCCGGGAAGAGCACCGGCGTCGCCACCACGGCGGCGTCGGTCGGCTTCTTCACCGGGACCTTGACGATGGAGATGAGGTCGTGCGGCGGCTGGCAGTCCGGGAAGGAGGCGTTCGGGCTGTACGAGGAGACGTACAGGTAGACCGTCTTCTTGTCCTTGCTCGGGACCAGGGTGTGGGTGTGCGACCCGCACTTGGTCTCGACGGACTTGATGTAACGGGGGTTCTTCTTGTTCTTGATGTCGAAGATCTTGATGCCCTCCCAGGAGGCCGGGTTGGCCGCGGACTGGGACGTGCTGGCGCACGAGTCGTCGCTACGGGACGAGTCGGTCGACAGGAACAACAGGTCACCGTAGACGGTGATGTCGTTCTGGGCGCCGGTGCAGAGCACCTGGGAGACGACCTTCGGCGCACGCGGGTTCTTGATGTCGAAGACGACGAACCCGTCGTAGTTCCCGGCGAAGGCGTAGTTTCCCGAGAAGGCGAGGTCGCTGTTGAGGGCGGCCTCGGTGTTGAACGGACCCACCTTCGGTACATTGGCGATCTGGCGCAGGTTCGGACTGCTTGAGATCTGGTCGACACCGGGGATGGTGTCCACGGTGGCCGGTGCTGCGGCCGGCTCGGCCGCACTGCTGGGCGGAGCGGTGGCAACGCCGAGCACGAGCAGGGCGCTCGCGGCAAGCCCGACGATCCGGAGTTGCCGCGGCCCTGGCAGAGAGTGGTTGAACATCTGGCGGCACCCTTCGAAAGGGGTTATCGATCCTGCAGACCTTACCTAACCCATCAATACATCGATGTGATAGATATCACATCGAGGAACTTGTACGCCACCTGGCTATGATCCAACACGATCTTCGACGAGGAGCAGCCAGATGACCGGAACAAGCCGACGGCGGTACGTCCTCGTCGCCCTCGTGGCGCTGCTGGTAATCGGCGGTATCGCCGCCATCCGGCTCACCTCCGACGACTCTCCGTCCACACGGAACGGTGCCGCGACGGCCGGTCCCAGCGGCAAACCCAGTCCCTCCGGCCCAGGCGACGGTAACGGTCAGGAGGCACCGGTGATCATGCCCGGCCGCCCCGGCGAGTCCGCCTCGGTCGCACCCCCCGGTGAGCAGGTCGCACCGAACCTACCGCGTTACAACACGATGGACGCGGAGTACATCCGGATGATGATCCCCCACCACAGCCAGGCCCTGCTGATGACCGAACTTGTGCCCGACCGGGCCAGCGATCCCCGACTCAAGGTGCTGGCCGGGCGGATCAAGGACACCCAGGGACCGGAGATCCTGCGCATGCGCGGCTGGCTTGAGTCCCACGGACTCGACCCGGACGAGGACAAGCGGCGCGGCCACGACCACGGCACGATGGCCGGCATGCAGAGCCCCGAGGCAATCGCCCGGCTCACCGCCGCCCGGGGGGTCGAGTTCGACCGGCTCTTCATCGAGATGATGACCAACCACCACCAGGGCGCGATCGACATGTCCATCGCCCTGCTCAAGGTCGGCGTCGACATCATCGTCGAGGAGATCGCCACGGCGGTGGCCTCCGAACAGAACATCGAGATCCAGCGGATGCGCGGACTGCTGCCGGCGTAGCCCGCACGGGTTTACCGGGCACCAGGGCGGGTAGCCGGCCGGCCATGACGACGCCGCAGACACCAGACGCCCTGCTCGTCGGAGGGCCCCGGGACGGCACTCTGTTCGCCGCCGAAGACGCCTCCAGCGTCGAACTGGAGATCGACGGTCTGGTCCAGCGCTACCTGCGTACCGACCAGGAGCAGCAACAGCAGGGCGCCACGGTGGTGGTTTTCGCGTACGACGGTGTCAGCGACGCGGCCGGCACCCAGGCCGAGGTGGAGGCGAGCGACCAGGTATACAGGGCGGGTGGATGACTCCGTACGCCGCCAGATGCGGGACGCCGCCGCGACCCTGATCGCGGCGCTACCCGGCCCGGCGCGCGAACTCGCCGCCCTCCCCTTCACCGCCGAGGCGGACCGGCGGTGGATCGAGTACCGACCCCGACCCCGTCCCGGGGCCTGCGTCGCTGACCTCGACCGGGCCGCGCGCAAGGCCGCGCACCGGCTGCTGGCAACCGCACTGAGTCCACACGCGTACGCCCAGGCGATGACGATCGTCGCGCTGGAGGAGGTGCTCGACCGGCAGGAGGGATGGCGCCGGGGTCGGCACAGTGACGACTACTGGGTGACCGTCTTCGGCGACCCGGGTCGGGACGACCAGTGGTCCTGGCGGTTCGAGGGACACCACCTCTCGGTCACCATGACCATCCGCGACGACCAGGTCTTTCCCACCCCGGTCTTCCTCGGCGCGAACCCCGCCCGGGTCGGCTACGCCGGCCGGACGATCAGCCGGCCGCTGGCCCCGGAGGAGGATCTCGGGCGGGCGCTGCTGGAGGCGGTCGGCCCGACCGGCCGCCGTGCGGCGATCATCTCGGACGAGGCGCCCGACGACATCCACAGCGGAACCTCACCGGTCGCCGACGCGCGGATCGAACCGCTCGGGATGAACGCGTCCGGGCTGGGGCCGACCGCCCGGGCCACGCTCGACCAGCTCGTCGCCCTCTATCTCGACCGGTTGCCGGCGGAGCTGGCCGCCGCGGAGGCGGCCCGGATCGGCGGCGGCGAGCTGCACTTCGCCTGGCAGGGGCCGACCCGGCCCGGCCAGCGGCACTACTACCGGATCCAGGGCGACGACCTGCTGATCGAGTACGACAACACGAGCGACGACGGCAACCACGCGCACACGGTGCTGCGCCGCCCGTACAGCGACTTCGGTGACGACGTACTGGCCGCGCACCGGGCCGCCACCGCGCACTGACCCGCCGGCGCCGGCAGGGGGCCGCCGGAGGTCAGCCACGGCGGAGCTGACCGAGCGGCTCCCCGACCGACTCGAAACCGGGACGGAGCACGTCCAGGGTGCCCGGCTCGCCCCGGGGCGGGTCGAACCGCCGCACCAGGGTTCCGCCGATCCAGACTCCGAGAGCGCCGACCGACAGGGCCAACAACTCCACCGCGAGCAGGACCGCGGTGACGCCCCGGTCCGGCGTACCGGAGCGGACCAGGCAGACGAAGACGAACAGCACCGCCATCGCGGTGTTGACCAGGTTGAAGGTCACCGCCGTACGCCGGGTCCGGCCGTCTGGCACGTCCCACAGGTCGATCATGCCTGCCCCGGCGGCGAGGGCTGCGGCCACCAGCGCCGCCACCACCGTCCAGTATCCGACCTCGCCGAGGAACTCCGGCCCACCGGCGAGGTCGGTCAGGTCGAACACCACGACACTGACGAAGAGTCCGAACGGGAAGGTCACCAGCATCGGCTGGATCGGGTGCCCGTGCACGCGCAGACGGCTCTCCATGACGACGCCCTCCCCGGCTGGTTCATCGACTACCGTCAGGCCCTACCCGCACCGTAGCCTGCCGAACCATCATCCGGACACGCCGCGTGCCCCGTTCCCGCACGATCAGCGAGAATCACCCGGCGAGCCGGGCCGGACGCGCCGGACGCCGGGCCGCCGACCGGGCCAGCCGGTCGGCCACCTCCCGCAGCGGAATCGACAGGGCCGCCGAGGTACGCCGGAGCACCTGCAACGCCTCCGGCGCGGAACAGCCGCGCTCGGTCATGATCACGGCGATCGCCTGGCCGACCAGCTCACCATCGAGCAGGTGCCGGTCCAACTCCCCGACGAGAGCGTGCTGCCTGACCCGGTCCCGTACGGAGGCGAGCAGCAGCCCGGCATGTTCGGCCAGCAGCATCGCGGTCACCTGCCGGTGTTCGGTGAGCCCACCCGGCTCCCGGGAGTACAGGTTGATCGCGCCGAGCACGTGGTCGTCGACGTCGACCGGCGCGGAGATCACCTCGCGTACGCCGAGCCGTCGCGCCCGTCGGGTCCAGGCCGGCCAGCGCGACTCGGTACGCAGGTCGGAGACGTGCACCAGGTCCCGGGCCCTGATCGCGGTCATCGCCGGACCGTCCGGGCCGTGCCGGGTGTCGTCGAGCGCGCCGGCCGCCGGAGCGGAGGCGACCACCGCCGCCGGTGCACCGGCACGCAGTACGGTGACGCCGCACCAGGTCACGCCCGGAATGGCCCGTTGGCTGGTCCGGACGAGTCGTTCCAGGGCGTCGTCGAAGTCGCTGCTCGCGATGAGCCCGGCGGTCAGTTCGCGCAACAGGGCGGCGGTCTCCAGCACGCCCAGGGTCTCGGTGGGGTGCGCCGCCCGGATCTCCAGGCTCACCGGGCCGCGGCCCAGGCCACCACCGCGCGCCGGAGGGCACGCTCCGCTCGTTCGCTCGCCTCGGTCATCTCTCGCCCTTTCCCAGCCTGATTCGACCCGCCCTACTACCCGGGCCGGATGACGATCAAACCGGAAACGGCCGGGACCCCACCCACCGAGCAGCGGTGTGCGGGGTCCCGGTCAGCGCCGTCCCTGTGGATCTTCTTGGAGATCCACAGGGACGGCCAGGGTTCAGCGCGCGGCGGCGGTGAGTCGACGTCCGACTGCCGCGATCAGGCGGTCCAGCTCCGAACCGAACGGGTTGTCGTGGACCAGGTAGGTCCAGGTCGCGCTCGGGCGCACCAGCTCCGCCTCGTCCGGCTGCCAGTCGTCACCGATCTCCGCCTCCTCGAAGGTGGCCACCGTGCGGGCCTCGATCTCCGGGACGAGGGCGGTGAAGGCGGGCACTGCCGACCGGTGGAACTCGTCGAGCGGGTCGAGCCGGCCCAGCGCACGCAGGTGCACCCCCTCACGGACCTCGGAGAGTTCGGCCAGGTGCTCGGCCCAGAGCCGGTCGAGGTGGTAGAGCGCGATCGACCGGGCGGCCCGGGAGAGCACCTCGGAGTCGATCTCCTCGGTCTGCTCAGGGAACCGCTTCTTCAGCATCTCGGCGGCGACGTCGCTGGTCAGCAGGCGTTCCCGGCGCTCGGCGAGCGCCTTGCGCTGCTGTTCGATCACCACGCTGTACCGCCAGGTGTTGCGGTGGATCTCGTGGTTGACGCCTTCGGCGACCCGCTGGGCATGCTCGACCGCGAAGTCGACCTGTTCGTCCTGCACCAGGCCGTCGGCGTTCATCTTCGGCGAAGGCGGGATCGCGTCCGAGGCGTGCCGCAGGACCAGTTCGTCCTCAAGGCTGACGAAGAACTCCGAACGCCCGGGGTCACCCTGCCGACCGGCACGGCCGCGCAACTGGTCGTCGACCCGCCGGCTGTCGTGCCGGCCGCTGCCGATCACGTACAGGCCACCGAGTTCGGCGACCCGGTCCCGGTCGGACTGGTCGCTGCCACCGAGCCGGATGTCCACGCCCCGACCCGCCATCTGGGTCGACACGGTCACCGCGCCGTACGCACCCGCCTCGGCGATGATCGCCGCCTCTTCGGCGTCGTTCTTCGCGTTCAGCACCAGACAGGGCACGTCGGCGGCGAGCAGCGCCTTGGCGAGCCCCTCGGACTCCTTGACGTCGAGCGTGCCGACCAGCACCGGGCGGCCCGTCTCGTGACTCTTCTTGATCTCCGTGACCAGGGCCTCCTCCTTCTCGGCCCGAGTCGCGTAGATGCGGTCCGGCTCGTCCACCCGGACACACGGGGTGTTCGACGGGATCACCGCGACCTCAAGCGAGAAGAACTCCCGGAGCTGGTCACCGACGAGCACGGCGGTGGCGGTCATGCCGCAGACGGTCGGGTACAGCGCCACGTACGCCTGCACGGTGATCGTCCCGAGCACCTCGCCCTCGGCGGTGGCGGTCAGGCCCTCCTTGGCCTCGACCGCCGCCTGCAGCCCGTCCGGCCAGCGGCGACGCTGGGCGACCCGGCCCCGCATCTCGTCGATCAGCTCCACCGCACCGTTGCGGACGATGTAGTCCACGTCGCGGTGCAGGAGGGCGTGCGCGTGCAACGCCACGTTGACCGCGGAGAGCTGCTCCATGTTCTCGTCGGCGTAGAGGTTGACCCCCTCCAGCTTCGCCTCGATCACGGCCAGCCCGGTATTGGTGAAGGCCACGCTGCGGCCGTCGTCGGCGACCTCGTAGTCCTCCCCCGCCCGCAGCCCACGGACCAGTCCGGCGGCGGTGTTCACCGGGTCCTGCTCGCCCGGCACCGCGCCGGCCAGCACCATCGGCACCCGGGCCTCGTCGATCAGGATCGAGTCGGCCTCGTCGACGATCGCGGTGGTGAGCGTCGGCTGCACCCGGTCGGCGATGTCGGTCACCAACTGGTCGCGCAGGTAGTCGAAACCGGCCTCGCTGACCGACACATAGGTGACGTCGCAGGCGTACGCCGTGCGCCGCTCCTCGGCGGTGGACGCCTCGGTCACCCAGCCGACGGTCAGGCCGAGCAGCTTGTAGATCGGCTCCATCCACTCGGCGTCCCGGCGGGCCAGGTAGTCGTTGACGGTCAACACGTGCACCGGCCCGTTGCCCCGGCGGACGTGCCCGTACGCGGCGATGGTGGCGGTCAGGGTCTTGCCCTCACCGGTCGCCATCTCGGCGACCTTGCCGGCGAGCAGTGACATCGCGCCGAGTAGCTGGACGTCGTACGGCCGCTGGTCGATCCCACGCCGGGCGGCCTCCCGGCCAACGGCGCAGATCTCCACGAAGTCCTCGGCCCGACCGGCCGCCTCGGTCAGCTCGGCGTCGTCGAGGGCTGCCAGTTCCTCCTCGCGGGCCTCGATCGCGGGCAACAGCTTCTCCAGCGGCGCCAGATCCACCGTGCTGCCCGGCCGCTGCAAGAAACGCCGGAATCTGCTCTTCAACCGTTGCGACACACCCATGAGCGGCAACGGTAGCCGACTCCGGGGCAACTGTGCGGCCCGGCAGGCCGGGGTAGTATTTCCGGTCCCGGAAGCCCAGGTCAGAGCGGTGACGCAGGCTGGTTCGGGCTGAGCCGGGACGGTGCGCGGTCAGCCGACGAGGAGTTGGTGGGCGGCGAGTTCCCGGTAGAGCGGACTGCTCTGGGTGAGTTCCGCGTGGGGGCCGACGGCGACCACCCGGCCGCCGTCGAGGACCACTATCTGGTCGGCGTCGACCACGGTCGCCAACCGGTGCGCGACGATCAGCAGCGTACGGTCGGCCGCCACGGTGTCGATCGCCCGGCGCAGCGCCGCCTCGCTGCGCGCGTCGAGGTTGCTGGTCGGTTCGTCGAGCAGCAGGATCGGCGGGTTGGCCAGCAGCGTACGGGCGATCGCCAGGCGCTGGCGCTCACCGCCGGACAGGAGCACGCCGCCCTCGCCGACCTGGGCGTCGAGCCCCAGCGGGGTGCGTCGGACCAGCCGGGTCAGGTCGACCTCGGCGAGTACCGCGAACAACTGCTCCTCGGTCGCCTGCGGCGCGGTCAGCAGCAGGTTCTCGCGCAGTGTCCCGGCCAGTACCGGGGCCTCCTGCTCGACGTAGCCGAGCTGCGCCCGCAGCCGGTCCCGGGGCAGCTCCCGCAGGTCGACCCCGCCGACCCGCAGCCTCCCGCCGGTCGGCTCGTAGAACCGCTCGACCAGCGCGAGCAGGGTCGACTTGCCGGCGCCCGAGGGACCGACCAGAGCGGTCCGGGTGCCGTACGGGACGGTGAAGCTCACCTCGTGCAGCACCGGACAGGCGTTCGGGTAGCCGAAGCTGACCCGGTCGAACTCGACCGCCGCCACCACCGGGGGCCGGGCGGGCCGGGCTGGCGGGACGCCGGACGCTCGCACCGGACGGTCCTCCGCGCCCTCGACCGGCAGGTCGAGCATTTCCTCGATTCGCTGGAGCGCGCCGAGTCCGGTCTGTAGCTGGGTGTACGCGTTCAACGCCTGCCCCAGTGGTAGCACCAGGAAGAACAGGAACATGACAAAGGCGACCAGGTCTCCGATGGTGATCGCGCCCGTCGCCACCCGGGCCCCGCCCACCCCCAGCACCACCAGGAACGCGCCCTGCACCGCGGTCGTGCTGATCGGCCCGATCAGCGCCTGCAACCGGGCCACCCGCAGGCCGGCGTCGTACGCCTGACCGGCGGCCGTACCGACCCCGGCGGTCTCCCGCTCCTCGGCCCGGCTGGCCCGGATGGTCCGTGCGGCGGAGATCGCCCGCTCGACCGCCGAGGTCATCTCGCCCACCCGCGCCTGGGCCTGTTCGGAGAGGCCACGGACCCGACGCGCGAAGATCATCGCGATACTCAGGCCGGCCGCCACGCCGGCCAGGGTGACTCCGAAGAGCACCGGGTCGAGCAGGACCATCGCGGTACCGGCGCCGAGCACCATCACGAAACCGGTGACCGTCTCGAAGAGCCCCGAGGTGACCACCGCCCGCAGCAGGGTGGTGTCGGCACCGACCCGGGAGAGCAGGTCACCGGTACGGCGCTGGTCGTACTCGGCGATCGGCAGCCGGAGCAGGTGCCCGGCGAGTCGGCGGCGGGTGCCCAGCACCACTCCCTCGGCGGTGCGTTGGAGCAGGTAGTCGCGGACTCCGTCGAGCGCCGCGCCGACCACGAGGAGGCCGACGAGCAGCCCGACCAGCAGGGTCACCGGGCGCGCGGCACCGATCGCGTCGAGGACCTCGCGGGTGAGCAGCGGCTGGACCAGGGCGGCACCGGCGCTGGTCAGCGAGAGCAGGGCGACGACGAGCAGCGTGCCTCGGTGCGCCCGCAGGTAGGGCAGCAACGCCGGCAGGCCGACCCGCCGGGTGGTGGGGGGTACGGTCATGCCCACACCGTAACCGGGTGATCACAGAGCACGGATGGTGCCACGCGCGCCGCTTCCCGGGCCGGCACGTGCGTCGCCGCCTCGCCCGGCACCGGTCAGCAGGCGAGCACCACCTGCGTCTCCTGGCGCCGGCCGGCGGCCAACTCGGTCAGGAGCGCCGGCCCCTCCTCGAACGGCACCACCGCCGATACCAGGTGCCGGGCCACCAGTTCCCCGTACGCCCGCAGCAGCGCCAGGCTCTCCCCGGAGAGCCGCTCGCGGTCCCAGGTCGGGGCGAGTCCGCGCGGCACCCGCCCGATCTGCGCGCACCGCAGGACGAGCCCGTTGTGGTGGAACTCCTCGCCGAACCGGACCTCGTCCGCCCCTGACTGGTAGAACGCCAGGTCGACCACGGTGCCCTGGGGACGCAGCAGGCGCAGCCCGAGCCGGAGGGCGGAACCCTGACCTCGGCACTGGAAGACCAGGTCGGCGCCACGGTCACCGGGTCCGTGCGCCCACCGCGTCTTGAGCAGCACCGCCGGGTCCTCCGCGTCCGGGTCGAGCGTCTCCAGACCGAGCGCGGCGGCGACCGCCCGTCGTCGCGGGGTCGGGTCGACGACGACCACCGAGGCCGCGCCGTGATGGTGGGCGAGCAGAGCGGTCAGCACGCCGACGACGCCGGCCCCGGTCACCGCCACCCGCCGGCCACGGACGCCGTCGGCGAGCGTACGGACGTCCGGGCCGTACAGGTCGGCGGCGGCGTGCAGCAGCCCGTTCACGCAGATCGGACCCATGTGCGCGACGTAGACGCCGAGCAGTGGGTCCAGATCCGCCGGCAGTGGCACGAACCGGTCCACCAGCGGATCGGCCAGGTAGCCGGTGCGGTGCCCGTACGCCATCGCGCCGATCGTTCCCTCGGCGACCGCCGGCGTCCGACTCTCGGTCACCTGGGCCACCTCCATGTAGCCGAGCCGGGTGACCGGGTACGGCGTGGCGGCCTCCCCCGGCTGGAAGAGCGCCAGATCGGCCTGCCAGCTCGCACGCAGGTAGGGATTGCTGCCCTTGAGGTAACTCAGCTCGGTGCCGGCCGAGACGCCGGTGTAGAGGGTCCGGACCCGGAACGTGCCCGGCCGGGCCGGTCCCGACTCCTCCTCGCACATGGTCACCTGCCCCGGTGCGGGCACCACGATCACCCGGTCAGGCATCGAGCCCGAACCCGGTACGGGTGGACCGGGTCGCGGTGGCGAGCGCCTCGACCGCCGGGGCCAACCGCACCGTCCGACCGGTCTCGGCCGACTGCGCCACCGCACAGGCCAACCGGTGCGTCCGCAGCGCCTCCGGATAGGGAACCCGAATGTCGTCGCCGATGCCGCGTACCGCGTCGACGAAGGCCCGGTCGGTCGCGATCCGGGCGGTCTCCGGGTCGGCCTCGGTGACGCCCTCGCCGGTCGCGTTCCGCCAGGCCAGCCCCTCTTCACCGATGGTCAGCACCAGCGCGTCGGCGACGACCTCCACGCCGGCCCGGTGCTTCCACTCCAGGGTGCAGCCGGAGACGAGGGTGCCGACCGCCCCGCTGGCGAACCGCAGGCTGGCCGTGGTGACCGAGTCGATGTCGGCGCCGTCGATCTCCGGTGGGGTGCCGTCGCCGTACGCGCTCACCTCGATCGCCTCCCCGGCGAAGAAGCGCAGCAGGTCGAGGACGTGCGCCGCCTGCTCGACCACCGGGCCGCCGGAGAGTTCCCGCCGGCTCCACCAGGCCACCTGCGGCACCTTGTCCAACCAGACGCCGCCGACCATCCGTACCGGCCGACCGGCCAACAGGTCACGCGCCTGGTCGAGGAAGGGCAGATAACGCCAGTGGTGGCCGACCGAGGTGATGACCTCCCGCTGGGCGACGAGTGCGGCGATCCGTTCGGCGGTGGCCAGGTCGGCCGCGACCGGCTTCTCGACGAACATCGGCAGTCCGGCCGCGATCACCGCCTCCTCGGCCGGACCGTGCGCGAACGGCGGCACACAGACGTACGCCGCGTCCAGCCCCGCGTCCAGCAGGGTGGCGACGTCGGGATACGCGGGGGCGTCGTGCTGGTCGGCCAGCCGCTGACAGGCATCCGGCAGGACGTCGGTCACCCCGACCAGCCGTACGTCGGCGAACCCGGCCAGCACCCGGGCGTGTCGTTGAGCGACGTTGCCGGCCCCGATCAGCCCAATCCGGCAGCTGCCCATCAGCTGACCTCCCGCTCAGGCCCCAGTGACATCATCGGACGGCTGTTGTCACGCCGGAGCGACATCAAACCTTCATCCGGACGAGACAGGAAATAACAGAACTTCGTGATCAATATGCTAGGACGGCGTCGGTTAGTCGGGTCCCACTCCGGGAAATCCACCGACGCTTCCGCTTCGATCGACTCGTGACCTGGGGGTGGGCCTGTGCGGCACTCGCAAACGACCGTCTCACCCGTGGTGGAGGCGTGGTCCACCTACCGTACTGGCTCGGCCGGGCAGTGGCCGGCGCATCGCCTCATCCGGACAAAGGGCGACACCAGGGTGACCGTGGTCATTCCCGCCTTCAACGAGGAGGCGACCGTTGGCGCGATCGTCGCGACGATCCGTGAATATCTGGTCGACAGGGTCGCACTGGTCGACGAGGTGATCGTGGTCGACTCCCGCTCCCGGGACAGGACCGCGGCCGTCGCGTCGGCCGCCGGCGCCCGGGTGGTGAGCCAGGACGAGGTGACCCGAGGGCTGCCCCGCCTTGAGGGCAAGGGCGACGCGCTCTGGGCCGGCCTCGCCGCGGCCACCGGTGACGTCATCGCCTTCGTCGACGCCGACCTGCGCGAGTTCCGCCCACACTTCGTCACCGGCCTGATCGGCCCGCTGCTGGCCGACCCGTCGATCTCCTTCGTCAAGGGCTTCTACCACCGCCCGCTGGTCGAGGCGGGCACGGTCGAACCCGACGGGGGCGGACGGGTCACCGAACTGATGGCCCGACCGCTGCTCAACCTCTTCTGGCCGGAACTGGCCGGCTTCGTACAGCCACTGGCCGGGGAGTACGCCGGCCGACGCGACGTGCTGGAACGGGTGCCGTTCGTCTCCGGCTACGGCGTCGAGACGGCACTCCTGATCGACCTGCTGGAACTGGTCGGGCTGGACGCGCTGGCGCAGGTCGACCTCGGCGAGCGCCTGCACCGCCACCAGGACACCGCCGCGCTCGGCCGGATGTCGGCGCAGATCATGCTGACCGCGTGGTCGCGGCTGCACCGGCAGGGTCAGGTCGCGTCGAAGACCCCACCGGCGACCCTGCTCACCCAGTTCCGCCGGGGCGGAGCGGGGACGTTGCCGAACCTCGAACGGGAGATCGTGGTAAGCGACGTCTCGGTGCAGGAGCGACCGCCGCTGATTCAGCTCCGGGACGTGATGGGGCGTTGGCGCCGTGAGGCGGTCTCCCCTTGAGCGGCCCGGCGCCGGTGACGGTGCTGATGAACGCCGGGCCGTGGCTGTCGGTCCCGCCGCCGGGCTACGGCGGCATCGAGAACGTGGTCGCGACCCTGGTGCCCGAGCTGCGCCGGCTCGGTGTCCGGGTGGTGCTCGCCTCCGTCGGCAGTAGCACCCTCGACGTGGACGAGCGACTGTCGGTCTTCGCCGACGGGCAGTTCTCCGCCCTGCAGCGGCCGTACAACCAGGTGTGCGGGATAGCCCAGGCGCACCTGGGCGGCGTGGTCCGGGCGCTGCGGGAACGCGACGACATCGACCTGGTGCACGACCATGTGGAGGCGGTGGGGCTGGCCACCCTCACCGCCATGGGTCCGGGTGGGCCACCCGTGCTGCACACCCTGCACTGGGACCTGGGCAAGCACCCGGACCTGTACGGACAGCTCGACGGCGGAGAGCGGGTACGGGTCAACGGCGTCTCCGCCGCGCAACTGGCCCGGGCACCGGCCGCGCTGCGCGCGCACTCGGTGGGGCACGTTCACCTGGCCACCCCGCTGGCGGTCGACGCGGACCGGCGCCCGGCGGCGGAGCCGGGCGAGCACATGCTGGTCCTCGGCCGGATCAACCCGGGCAAGGGGCAGGACGTGGCCGCGCGGCTGGCCCGACGGTCCGGTGTACCGCTGGTGCTGGCCGGGCCGGTCGGGCCGTACCACCGGCCCGAGGATCTGGCCGCCGCCGGTGACCAGGCACGCCAGAACCCGGACGTGCGCTTCTGGTACGAGCAGGTGGCGCCGCATGTCGACGGCGTGCTGGTGCGCTGGGTCGGCACGGTCGCCGGACGGGAGCGCGACGACCTGATCGCCACCGCCCGTGCCACCCTCTTTCCGCTGCGGTGGGAAGAGCCGGGCGGGACCGCGGTGGTGGAGTCGCTGGCCCTGGGCACACCCGTGGTCGCCACCGCCCGCGGCTGCCTGCCGGAGCTGATCACGCACGGGCGTACCGGGCTGCTCACCGACGACGAGGACGAACTCATCGATCTGCTGTTCGCCGCCACGCTGATCGACCGGGACGAGTGCCGGCGGGAGGCCGCCATCCGGTTCACCCCGGAGGCGATGGCCCGGCGCTACGTGGAGCTTTACGACCGGGTCCGCCAGCAGTCGGGGCCGGTGCTGGAAGCGGCGTGACCCGACCGACGCCCGTGGGTGACCGGGAGGTTTGTCCGCTGCCGGACCGGGGATCCTGCCGCCCGGCGGAGGAGGTACGGCAATGGCCGGAGTGTCCCGCGCCGGGGCCCGGGGAGCGTCCGGATCAGGTCGGGGGCGGCCCGGGCCGACCCTGGTCCAGATCGCGGCGGCGACCGTGGGAGCGGTGTTCCTGCTCGTCGGGGTGCTGGGGTTCATCCCGGGTGTGACCACCGACTACGACCGTCTCGGATTCGCCGGACACGCCTCGGGGGCGCAGTTGTTCGGGGTGTTCCAGGTCTCGGTGCTGCACAACCTCGTACACCTGGCGTTCGGGCTGGCCGGGCTCGTGCTCGCCCGTACCGTGGCCTGGTCCCGGCTGTTCCTGGTCGGTGGCAGCGCGGTCTACCTGTTGCTCTCGCTCTACGGTCTGGTGATCGTGCACCGGAGCGAGGCCAACTTCCTCCCGCTCAACCAGGCCGACGACTGGCTGCACCTCGGTCTCGGGCTCGGCATGCTCGGGCTCGGGCTGCTGACCACCCGCGCCCCGGTGCGACCGTGACCTGGTTCGGTGCCGATCTGCCCGATCGAGCCGGGAGGGCCGGATCGCGTGCGGAACGACCGATCCGACCGGACCGGTGGGTGCTGAGCGGGTAGACCGAAATTTCCTGGGCTGACGGGTTTCGTCCCCCACAGACCGGGTAGCCACGCCCGTCCTTTATGTGGGTCGCGACGGGGTGAGCAGGATGCCGAAACGGGTTACCACGGAGCCGGAACGTGAACGAGGGCCGATCGTGCTGGCACCAGCACGCTTCGGCGGCTACCCCGGGCCCATCCGGCAGGCGATCCGGGGCAGCCACCTGGTCAAGCTGCTGGGCACCACCGACGCGAAGCAGATCGGGCTGCTCTACCTCGTCACGTCGTTCGGCTTCTTCATCGTCGGCGGCGCGATGGCGATGCTCATCCGGGCCGAACTGGGGCGCCCGGGGCTGCAGTTCCTCTCCAATGAGCAGTACAACCAGCTCTTCACCATGCACGGCACGATCATGCTGTTGCTCTTCGCGACCCCGCTGGTCTTCGCGTTCGGCAACTACATCGTGCCGCTGCAGATCGGCGCCCCGGACGTCTCCTTTCCCCGGCTGAACGCGTTCGCCTACTGGCTCTACCTGCTCGGCGGTTCGTTGGTGGTGATCGGGTTCCTCACCCCGGACGGGGCCGCCGACTTCGGCTGGACCGCGTACACCCCGCTGAGCCGGGCCCAACACAGTCCGGGCATCGGGCCGGACATGTGGGTGATCGGGCTGGTCATCTCCGGCCTCGGCACGATTCTCGGCGCGGTCAACATGATCACCACGATCATCACCCTGCGGGCGCCGGGCATGACGATGTTCCGAATGCCGATCTTCACCTGGAACATCCTGCTCACCGCGGTACTGGTGATCCTGGTCTTCCCGCTGCTCGCCGCCGCGCTGCTGGCGCTCTACGCCGACCGCCGGGTCGACGCGCACGTCTACGACCCGGCCACCGGCGGGCCGTTGCTGTGGCAGCACCTCTTCTGGTTCTTCGGCCATCCCGAGGTCTACATCGTCGCGCTGCCATTCTTCGGCATCATCACCGAGATCATCCCCGTCTTCTCCCGGAAGCCGATCTTCGGCTACAAGGGCATCGTCTTCGCCACCATCGCCATCACGGTGCTGTCGATGACGGTCTGGGCGCACCACATGTTCGGCACCGGGCAGGTGCTGCTGCCCTTCTTCAGTCTGCTCAGTTACCTGATCGCGGTGCCGACCGGGGTGAAGTTCTTCAACTGGATCGGCACCATGTGGAAGGGGCAGATCACCTTCGAGACACCGATGCTCTTCGCCATCGGATTCCTGGTGACCTTCCTGTTCGGTGGGCTCACCGGAGTGCTGCTGGCCAGCCCGCCGGTCGACTTCCACGTCACCGACAGCTACTTCGTGGTGGCACACTTCCACTACGTACTCTTCGGCACCATCGTCTTCGCCGCATTCGGCGGGGTCTACTTCTGGTTCCCGAAGATGACCGGACGGATGCTCGACGAGCGACTCGGCAAACTGCACTTCTGGACCATGTTCATCGGCTTCCACGGCACCTTCCTGGTCCAGCACTGGCTGGGGAACGAGGGGATGCCCCGCCGGTACGCCGACTACCTGCCGACCGACGGCTGGACCATGCTGAACATGGTCTCCACGATCAGTTCCTTCGTGCTGGGCTTCTCGACCTTGTTCATCATCTACAACCTGTGGAAGTCGTACCGGTTCGGGCGGCTGGTCGCGGTGGACGACCCGTGGGGCTTCAGCAACTCACTGGAATGGGCGACGAGCTGTCCGCCGCCGCTGCGCAACTTCGACCGAATGCCCCGGATCCGCTCCGAACGTCCCGCGTTCGACGCGAAGTACGGTCCGCTCGTCGCGGACCTCGGTCGGGACCTGCCGCAGCGCTCCACCAAGCCACCGCAGGACATCTCGGACGAGTTGCACGCGGAGGAGCACCACCTCTCGGAGCGGGCGAGCCCCGAGGGGGCGCACGGCGCCCGGGAGGCGGTCCGCTGGCAACCCGATCCCCGTTCCGGCGCCCGGCCGATCGAGGTGCCGGAGCCGGCCGAGGTGCGCCGCCCGAACTTCGAGCCGAGCGTGCCGGACACCCACCTGGACGCCGACCGGGGCGGCCCGAACAGCGAACGCTGGCGGACCGGTCGCTCGGCGGACGACGAGGCCGACGAGGAGTGACGTGACGTGGGCCGGCGGGACGGGACAGCACGGCACCAGCGGGGACGGGCCCCGGTGGCAGGAGGCAACATGGCAGGACCGGCGCGACTACTCGTGCAGCGGGGCCAGCCCGGCCGTGGCGAGCGAGTGCCGTACGCCGGGCTGGGCCCGGGTGAGCTTCAGCGCGACACCACTGCGGGCGGCGGCGTCCCGCCCCGCGATCAGCGCGGCGATCCCGCCGTGCTCCAGTTGCCCGACGTCGACCAGGTCGACCACCACCTCGGCGGGCTGGCCACTGCTCACCGCCTCCACGACCGCACGTCGAAGCTGGTCGCTGGTGTCGCGGTCGAGTTCGCCACCGATCGCGATGACGGTGCGGTCACCGGTCTGACGGACCGACAGACGGCTCTCCGGCGCGTCCGGGTCCGGGCCGCCGGCCTGCCACGGTGGGGGTGCGTCGGCGAGCATCGCCTGCCGCAACCAGGTGAGGGCGCGGGAGAGCAATCGCGACACATGCATCTGGGAGATGCCGAACCGGGCGGCGATCTCGGCCTGGGTCTGGTTGCCGTAGAAGCGCATGGCCAGGATGCGCCGCTCCCGCCAGGGCAGCCGGCCGAGCAGTCCGCTGACCGTCACCCGGTCGTCCACCGACTCCAGGTCGGCGTCGGACTCCCCCACCAGGTCGCCGAACTCGGCCGAACTCTCCCCACCGACCGGTGCGTTGAGCGACGCCGGGCTGTAGCCGGCGGCCGACTCAAGCGCCGCGAGGATCTCCTCCTGCGGGGTCTCGAGTCGCTCGGAGAGTTCCGCCACCGTAGGGGCCCGGGACAGCTCGCTGGTCAGTGCCGCGGTCGCCTGCCCCACCTCGAGAATCAGGTCGCGCAGCCGGCGCGGGACGTGCACCCCCCAGGTGCGGTCCCGGAAGTGTCTCTTGATCTCGCCGACGATGGTGATCGCGGCGTAGGCGGTGAACGAGCCGCGTTCCGGGTCGTACCGGTCGACGGCGTTGACCAGGCCGAGCCGGGCGACCTGTTCCAGGTCTTCCAGCGGTTCACCCCGCCCCCGGTAACGGCGGGCCAGCCGGCCGGCGAACGGCAGAGCGAACCGGACCAGGTCGTCACGGGCCTCCTGCCGGCGTTCGTCCGGCAGGCCCTCGATCCGGGCCGCGTACGCGAGCGCCGCGGCGTCGAGGTCCTCCAGCCCACGCTCGCTCGGTGCGGTCGTGGTTGTGGTCGTGGTCGTCGTGCCGATCTGTCCGAACATCCGCGCCTCCCTCAGGAAGGTCCCCCACCCGGATTTACGGAACCGGTCAGTGGCGACCTCGCCACGGCGGACCGGACCGGAGCGCGAAGATCTGACCGGAGCAGCCCGTAAACGCCCGCACAGCTTCGTTACGCAGCGCAGTTAACCGGTTGCAGTCAGCGACGTTCCCGCTCTGTAGGTACTCAATCACGGCGGCGGACTTTCGCGGGATGTTTTGCCGCTGCACCCTCGCAACAGACCGCTGGACCCGCTCGACAGAGCGCTGACCCCCGCTCAACAGACGAGCAGACCGTGGGCGGTACCGCTGGCCCGGAGGCCGGTCAGGGCATCCTGCACCGCCAACGGCGCCGGAGCTGGCAGGTCGTACGGCTGCGCCCGCAGTACCTCCGTCGCGTGCCGGGTCGGCACCGAGGTGACCGGATAACCTCGGGCCGCCACCCGGTCCAGAGCCCGACGGCGACGGCCGAACGAGGCCACCGCCAGCCACTGCGGCAGCCCGGCCAGCGCCGGTGAACGCATCCCCGGCGGCTCGGGCAGTACGTCGACCGAGCTGAACGGGTCGCTGCCGGCCAACCACCACTCCGCACCCGCCACCCGGCGGCTGGTCGCGTTCTCACACCAGTACGGCACCAGACCGGCCCGGACCACCTGCCACGGGTCAAGCAACCGCCCGCACTCCACCACGCACCGGTCGCCGGTCTTGCCGGCCGCGCGCAGCCACCCCCGGTACACGTCCGCGGTCGCCGCGCTCAACGCCTCCGGCTCGGCGAAGAGCACCCGGTGCAGGCTGCTGTCCGCATCCCGTACCCAGTCCAGGAGGCTCTGCTCGAATCCCGGCTCGATGCCATGCTCCGCGTAACCCTGCGGTCCCAACGGGGCGGGTGGCTCCCACCGCTGCGGGTCCCCACCGGCGACCCGCAACACCTGGTCCAACGGCTCGCTGAGGATACGGAAATCGGCCGAGGTCAGGCCGCTGCCGGGGCTGCCGAGCTGGAACGCGTGCCCCTGCCCCTGGTCCACCACCGGCCAGGTCCGCACGTCCCGCATCAGGAGCACCGGCGCACCCGGCGCCAACCGCTCACCGAGAAAGTGCCGGTACGCCTCGGGCAACTGACGCCAGCGCAGCACCAGGGAGACGGTCGAACCGGCCAGCACCCCCCGGGCCGCCGGATCGTGCACCTGACGGACCCGTACCCCGGGGTTCGCGGCGAGCAGACGCTCGGCCACCTGGGCGCCGTACGCCAGGGAACCGGCAAGGTTGTCCACGGCTCCCTGTGGCCACTGCACCGCCACCTCGAACCCGGCCGGCAGCCAGGGCATGCCCAACGCGGTGGCGAGATGCACGGCAGCGCCGCTCGGCGAACCGAGCACCACCCCCGGGTACTGCCCCGGCGGGTAGTGGTCCACCATCCAGCGGGCCACCCACTCGGCGTCCACCTGGCCCACCTGACGTACGGGCAGCGCCGCCCGGCCACCGGCGCGGGCCACCGCCGATCGGCGTACCGACTCAGGGGTGCCCGGGAACCGGGCCAGCATCGGCTGGTAGCCGAGGTCGGCGCAGTCCTCCCCGCGCAGCGCCCGTGAGGCCGCGGCGAGCAGCACCCGGGCCGGGCTGTCCAGCGCGACGATCCGTCGCGGTCCGGGGACGTCGGGCCCGCTCGCAGCCACCCACTCCTGCATCTCCCGCACCGGACCCGCCCTTCTTCGTCCACTTGCCACACGCCGGGCTTCCCGTCCGGATCAGGTTCAAACGACCTTTCCGCGACGACGGGCGAGTTATCCGAGGACGCGCCATCCGGCCCGCGAAGACACACCGACGGCCCTCGACCGCCGGGAACGACCCAGTCCGCCGGATCCGGTCCCGGTGTCGCGTTCGCGTCGGCCGGTGGGCCGGTCTCGAACAGGTCGGATCAGGTCAGCTCGGCCTCGCCGCCGGACCGGTCCCGAATCCGGTCGGCCGCGACGGCCCGCTCCCGGACCAGCTCGGTACGGGACCGGCTGGCCGCCTCGGTACCGTCGACCTCCTCCCGCTCCTCCAGCAGCAGGCCACGCAGGTCGGCGAAGGGCCGATCGGGTGGAGAGAGCGGCACCGTGGCGTCCACCACCGCCTCGATCAGGGTGGGACGGTCGGCGGCGAGCGCCTCGTCCCAGGCCGCGCCGACCAACTCCGGCCGGTCGACCCGCAAACCGTGCATCCCGAGCAACCGGGCCCAGCCCGCGTACGGGACGTCGGGCAGCCGCTGGGCCTCCGGCAACGCCGGCCGGCCGGACTCCCGCTGGACGAGACTCATCCCCGCCTGGTCACGGTTGTTCAACACCAGCACGACGAACCGGGGATCGGCCCAGTCGTGCCAACGATTCGCCACCGTGACCAGCTCGGAAAGACCGTTCATCTGCATCGCGCCGTCGCCGGCGAGGACGACGACCGGCCGGTCCGGCATGGCCAGCTTCGCCGCGACGCCGTACGGCAGCGCGGTGCCGGTCGAGGCGAACGTGCCACAGAGGTGGGCCGGCACTCCCGGCGGCAGTTGCACGTGGCGGGCGTACCAGTAGGTCACCGAGCCGACGTCGACGGCGACCGCCGCGTCCCAGGGCAACCGGGGCGACAGCTCGCGGAGGACGTGCTGCGGGTTGACCGGCTCGGCCGGGGTGTCGGCCCGCGCCGTGGCATCGCCCCACCAGCGTTCGAAGGAAAGCTCGGTCCGGTCCCGCCACTCCCGGTTCGCCCGGTGCGGCACCCGGGGCAACAGGGCGCGCAGCGTCTCCACCGCGTCGCCGATCAGGGGTATGTCCACCGGGTAGCGGTTGGCCAGCCGCCGGCCGTCGATGTCGATCTGGATCGTGGCGGCCTGTCCGGGCAGCGGGTAGTAGTCGGTCCACGGATCGTTCGTGCCGATCAGCAGCAGGGTGTCGCAGCCGCCCAGCAGCTCGGCGCTGGCGGTGGTGCCCAGGTGGCCCATCACCCCGGTGTGGAACGGCAGCCGCTCGTCCAGCACCGGCTTGCCGAGCAACGAGGTGGTGATGCCGGCGCCGATCTGGTCGGCGAGCGCGATGATCTCCTCGGCCGCACCGTAGCCGCCCTGTCCGACCAGGATGGCGACCCGCTGACCGGCGCCGAGCAGTTGCGCCGCCGCGTTCAGGTCCTCCTCGTGCGGCAGCACCCGGGCCGGGGGCAGTCCCGGCGCCATGGAGTAGACCCCGTCGGTCTGCGGCGGCAGATCGGGTACGGCGGCGGCCTGCAACCGTTGCGGGACGATCACGCAGGTCGGGCTCCGGGTGGCGACCGCGGTCCGGAACGCCCGGTCGATCAGCGAGGCGACCTGCTCGGCCGTTTCGGCCACCCGGACGAACTCGCCGCACACGTCGCTGAGCAGCCGGGTCAGTTCGATCTCCTGGTACGCGGCGCCGAAGGCGTTGTCGAGTTGCTGCCCGACGATCGCGACCACCGGCTTGCCGTCCAGCTTGGCGTCGTAGAGGCCGCCGAGCAGGTGCACCACCCCGGGGCCCTGGGCGGCCAGGCAGACACCTACCCCGCCGGTGAACTTGGCGTGGCCGGTGGCCATGAAGCCGGCTGTCTCCTCGTGCCGGGCCTGGATGAACGCGGGGTCGCCGCCGGCCCGGCCCAGCGCCGCGACGATCGGCTCGACACCGTCGGCGGAGGCGCCGAAGACCCGTGGCACGTGCCACGCCCGAAGCCGTTCGACCAGCAGGTCCGCGACGGTCCGCGACTCAGCCACGGTCGCGCCCCGGGGTGCTGGCGTCGGCGTAGCGCAGGATCGCCCCGACCCCGTCGGGCAGGTCCGGCGCCTCGTCCGGGCCGAGTACGGTCAGGTCGGCGTCGGTCCCGACCAGGGCCCGGACCAGGGCGGCGTCGGCTCGTACCTGTCGCGGTTCGGCGACCGACATCGCGCTCAGCTCCTCCGGGCTGGTGGCGATCTCGGTCGGCAGGTCGCCGATCCACAACTGCTCGGTGGAGGACGGGTCGTCGACCAGGAGCATGGTCTCGACCTGGCCCCGCTGCAACGCGGTCACCACCGCGTCCAGGCCGTTGCCGATCTGCTCCTGCATGCCGAACTTGTCCAGCGTGGCGTCGGCATGTGCGGTCGCCACCTCGGCGATCGCCTGCACCGTCACGTCGTCGAGCTTGCTGTTGTCGGCGCCCGCCGCGCGGAAGCCGGCGTCGGTACGCACCACCCGGTCCTGCCAGTACGTCGGGAGCGCCGCGGCGATCATCTCCCGCATCGGGGTGTCACCGGCCAGCACGATCACCTCGGCGCCGACCCCGCTGGCGAGTTCGGCGGCGGCCGTGGCGATGTCGTCGGCGTTGCGGTGCCAGGAGGTCATGCCCGAGCGCTGCCAGTTCGACTGGGACCAGCCGCCTTGGTCGATCCGCCGGAGTGGGTACTGGTTGCCCCCCTTGACCTGTGCCCGTTGCGCCACCCCACTGGTGCTCATCGCGTCGATGTCGGCGCCGGCACGGTTGGCGAGCACCCGCACCCAGGGAATCTGGTCGCCGCGCTGGGCCAGCAGTGGCATCGTGTGGGCGATCGGGCCGTTGGCGGCGATGTCCTTCATCGGCGGCGCGGACAGGTATTCGGTCAGCACGACCTCACCGCCGGTGGCGAACGCGGCGAACCCGTAGTCGCCGGCCATCGGGTCGTGTCCGCGTACCACGCTGTCGAGCGCGGCGACGGTCGCCGGGTCGGCCCCCTGCTGTGCCAGCCGTTCACGCAGCGCCCGCCAGCGCAGGTCCAGCGCGGGGCGGGAATCCTGGCTGTCGCGTGAGGCATCCAGGTACACCGAGGCCCAGGGTCCAGGTCGGGCGTAGATCGGGCGTAGGAAGGACAGCTCCATGATCGATCGACCCCTCTCCAACTCGCCCCCCGCATACCCGTGCGGCCCGGGTTGTCACCTGGCCCACCGGCCCGCTGCCGAAACGGTGATCCCGCGGGCCGGTGCCGGGAGGGCGATCCAGCGGAGCCGTGAGGGCGATTCACTCACTCCACTTACCCGTACGCATCGATACAATGCGTGAACCAAAGCGGACTCTCGGTGGTGAAAATGGACAGCGAGCTCTATCCCGAGCGGGTGGCGTACCGGCGTGGGCCGATCGTCACCGGACGGGTCATCCGGCTACTCGAGGGCTATTCGCGGGAGATGCAGGTACAGCGACCGATCGTCGTCGCCGTACTCGCCACCGCCGGCGTCGCACGGGTGATCCTGCTGCTGATCGCGTCCCTGCTGCGCTCCGGCGCCGGGACCGGCGCGCGGCGCCGGTGGAAGGAACTGCGCAAGGGGCCAGAATTCCTGGTCACACCGCTACGGCTGCGTGACAGCGAGGGCGTGCTCTGCGAGGTGGAGATCCACGGCCACCTGCCGCAGAGTGCCATCGAACCGGCCGACCACATCCAGGTCACCATCCGCCCCCAGAAGGACCCGCAGTTGGCTCCCCGGGTCGAGCGGATCGTGAACCTGACCACCGCCCAACTGCTCACGCCCCGCCCGCCGACGGTCTGGTCGCACCTGGGACCGGCACTGCTGCTCCAGGCGGTGCTGGGCATCCTGGTGATCGGGGTGGTCGCCGCCCTGAGCGTGATCGGCGGCTGACTCCCCGCCCGAGCGGGAGACCCGCTCAGCCCACCGCCACCGGGGTCGGCGCCGGCTCCGGCTGCGCGAGCAGGCCACGTCGACGTGCCCAGCGCTCGAAGAAGAGGGTGGCCAGCGGCGGCACCGAGCAGATCAACGCGACCAGGGTCACCGACCAGCCCCAACGGCCCAGTCGGCTCACCACCAGAACCAGCCCGACGTAGGCGACAAAGAGGCCGCCGTGGATCGGGCCGAAGATCTGCACCCCGATCTCGTTCCCGGTCGGGCCGTACTTGAAGATCATTCCAGTCAGCAGTGCCAGCCACGAGATCGCCTCGGCGATCGCCGCCACCACGAACAGTTTCTGCGCCGTACGCCGCATCGACCCTCCCTCGGTTCCGAGCCGTGATCGTACGTCAACCGCCCGTTCGGACCGCCGCGTTCCCCCTGATCCCCGCACCCATGGCCGGCGAAGCCGACGGGGAGTCCCGCAGCGGTCGCCCGCCACGGCGGTGGTGTCGGGCCGGGGCGGCCGGGGAACCATCCTGATCGAGGACTTCCCATGCGGCATCTGCCGTGCAAGGTTGGAAGACTCGGAGTAGCTGGATGGTGACTTGATGGGCGAAGAGGTGTCCCCGCGCGTGTTCACGCGGGAGGACCGCGCACGGTACCGGGAAAAGATCCGACACTGTCTCGACGTCTTCGCCGAGATGCTGCGCGAGGCACGATTCGACATCGACCGGCCGCTGACCGGGATGGAGATAGAACTCAACCTGGTCGACGACCACTCCATGCCGGCGATGCGCAACGCCGAGGTCCTCACCGCGGTCGCCGATCCGCAGTTCCAGACCGAACTGGGCCAGTTCAACGTCGAGATCAACGTCGCCCCCCGCGAGCTTGCCGGCACCGGCACGGCCGACTTCGAACACGACGTACGCGCCAGCCTCAACTCGGCGAACCTCAAGGCCCGTACGGTCGACACCCAACTGGTCATGATCGGCATCCTGCCGACACTGCGCGCGGACCACCTCACCCTCGACGCGCTCTCCGCGAACCCCCGTTACACCCTGCTCAACGAACAGATCGTCGCCGCCCGTGGCGAGAACCTGCCGATCCGGATTAGCGGCGTGGAACGGCTGGAGACCACCGCCGACACGATCACCCCGGAGGCCGCCTGCACCAGCACCCAGTTCCACGTTCAGGTCAGCCCAGCCCAGTTCGCCGCGTACTGGAACGCCGCCCAGGCGATCGCCGGCATCCAGGTCGCGCTCGGCGCCAACGCCCCCTTCCTGTTCGGCCGGGAACTCTGGCGGGAAAGCAGGATCCCCCTGTTCCAGCAGGCCACCGACACCCGCCCCGAGGAGATCAAAGCCCAGGGCGTACGGCCACGGGTCTGGTTCGGTGAACGCTGGGTCACCTCGGTCTTCGACCTCTTCGAGGAGAACGTCCGGTACTTCCCCGCATTGCTGCCGATCTGCGACTCCGAACGGCCGGCGCGCACCCTCGCCAGCGGCGGCATCCCGGCCCTGTCGGAGCTACGGCTGCACAACGGGACCGTCTACCGGTGGAACCGCCCGGTCTACGACGTGGTCCAGGGACGGCCGCACCTGCGGGTGGAGAACCGGGTCCTGCCCGCCGGCCCCACGGTGGTCGACACCATCGCCAACGCGGCGTTCTACTTCGGGCTGGTCCGCAGTCTGGCCGAGTCCGACCGCCCGCTCTGGTCCCAGATGGCGTTCAGCGCCGCCGAGGAGAACTTCCACACCTGCGCCCGGCAGGGCATCGCCGCCCAGGTCTACTGGCCCGGACTGGGCTACCTCCCGGTCACCGAGTTGGTGCTGCGTCGGCTGCTGCCGCTGGCCTCGGACGGGCTGGACCGTTGGGGCCTGGCACCGACCGAACGGGACCGGCTGCTCGGCATCATCGAGCAACGGTGCCTCACCGGCCGCAACGGCGCGAGTTGGCAGGTGGCGACACTGCACCGGCTGGAACGCGACCGCGCCCTCGACCGACCGTCCGCGCTCGGCGAGCTGCTCCGGTGCTACCTGCCACTGATGCACAGCAACCAGCCGGTGCACGAGTGGCCGTACCCCGGCTGATCGGGTCAGACCGGGACCACTGTGGAGCCCTCCGGACCGACCGCTGCGCCTCGGCGGTGTCATCGGTCACCTTCGGGGATTTCGGGATGCGGATCGGGCCCGCGTGCCCTTTCCTTGTACGTGGGGTCGCACGCCGCACTGGGGCGGCACGGCGGCCCGCCCGGCCAGATCGGCCACCACTCACTTCCTTGTTCTGCCGGCACCGGCGCCGGCGCGCTCACTCTCGCCTGGACGGAGACGAATGTGACGACCCGACGGGTCGGCGAGCACCTCGCGAACGGCAGCTCGGACCTCCCCTGCCGCCCCATCCCCACCTCGCGCCCGCAGTCCAGTCCCCTGACCGCCTCCGGTGGTCCGGTCCAGGGCCGGCAGCGGATTCTGATGCTCTCCTGGGAATACCCACCCGTCCTCGTCGGCGGACTCGGCCGACACGTCCACGCCCTCTCCATCGCCCTCGCC
>NZ_JBITIH010000028.1:0-91323 GCF_044458865.1 Micromonospora sp. NPDC050417 | reverse complement strand
AGACGGCGCACCTCAACCTCGTCCATAGTGGTGTCAACGAGGCTGATTCACCTATCACCACTAGCCTTAACCAAAACGTGACAAAGCACTACTAGGTCTTTCGATGCATGCCGTCCGGCGGACTGGTTCCCGTAGCACCCCCGGGGTGTGGAAGGAGTTGCGCCCGTCGAGGCCCAAGCACCGCGCGCCACCTCCTGAGAACACGACGGTTTTCGGGTCCGTTTTCTTGACGGAACGTGCAGAACGTCACCGAACCGTGGCGAGCCCGGTATCGGGTGGACGCGGTTTTATGCTTTCACTCCTTCGTTTTCGGTGGGGATTGGACGCGAATCTGCCGTCTTGGAGGCCACCGGGCCGACGACGAGTGACGCGAGGAGGAAGACGCCGGCGAGAACTGCCCAGCCGAGAGAGCCAAGCTGTAGCACTAGGGGAACGATAAGCAGCGGCCCGATGACGTCCTGGACGCCGATGCCCGTACTGAACACGGCAAGGTACTGCACGCGCCGGTCGGGCGGTGCGAGCTCGTACGAGAGTGACCAACCCCCCGCCGACTGCCAGAGTTCCCCGGCCGTCAGGGCAAGGGCGCCGAGCAGCAACAGCCCAACCGCGGTCAGCTGGCCGACGCCGGCCGCCAGGGCGAGCGGCACGCACATCAGGGCGAGGGCGAGTCCCGCCCAACTGGAGGCCCGGATACCGCCAGGTAGGTCCTCGGTCCCCCGCGAGAAGGGAACCTGAAGCACGATGGCCACGACGGCGTTCACAGTCACCACGACCGAGACCGTCGCCGCGGGTGCATCGGTCCGCTCGAGGATCCAAAGGGGAACGACAACGCTGAGCAGCGTCATGTGCATGGCGAGGATGCCGTGCACGACGGTGAGGGCGGCGTACCACCAGTCACGGAACGACGTGAGCGCCTTGAGGACACTGACCCTTTCCCGGGTCATGACGGGCTCCTGGCGCGGCAACCGCAGGCACGCGATGGTGACCGCGGTGACGGCGAAGCTTGCGGCGTTAACAAAGACGATCGCCTCGTAGCCGGCAGACGTCGATGCCGTGACCAGGCTTGCGGCAAGGAGCGCCCCGACGGAGAACCCGGCGTTGCGGATCGATCTCATCAGCGCCATCGTCCGCACGCGTTCAGACTCTCCCACGAGCGACGCGACGAACGCCTGCGTCATGGCCGGGACGGCTCCTTCGGCAGCAGCCTGGAGGCTGATGAGGACTATGAACTCCGCAGGGGAGTCGACGAGAACGAGCCCGCCGAAGAACACAGCTCGGCAGGCTTGGAGGGTGACGAGCGTCCGCCGGGTGCCGAAGCGGTCGCCGAGTGTCCCGAGCGGGATTGTCGTGACGAGGGCGACAAGGCCTGCTGCGGCGAGACCCGACGAGACCACCTCGGGCGCAAGGCCGATATACCGGACGTAGTAGACGACGGCGCCCGCGAGAAAGACGCCTGTGCCGACGGAGTCCACCATCGCCACCAGGAGGAACGCCCGCATTGCACCGGGCATGTCCCGGACGCCGGTACATAGGCGGGAGATCGTGTCGCGTGCGCTCATCCGTCTGCCGTCACCTTGACATTGATCTTCTCAAGGGCGGCATCGACGGCAGCCGACGCCCCGGCAGCGTCGACGCTGCGCACAATGACGTGCCCGACGCGGTCCCACGAGCTGGCGAGCGATCGGACCCTGTCCCCGGGCATCACATCGACCTCCACCTCGACGACATCTTCAAGAACGGTGGCGTCGTCGACGCCATCGACGGCCTCGACGACGCCACCGGGCAGGTCGAGAAACCTGATCGCAGCCGTCGCGGTTGCCTGTCGTCGACCAGGTGCGGAGTGTCGGGAAAGGATGGCGAGGTAGTCCGAGAGTAGGCTTCCGGGGTAGGCCAAGTCGATGAGAACGTCGATGTGGTCACCGGGGAGCCTGCCAGCGCACTCTACGAGGTGAGGCTGTCCGTCGACGAGGATCCACTCGGAGTGCAGGACGCCGGTCCGGTACCCGATGGCAGCGACGAATCGCCCGACCGCGGCTTCCACGGCATTAGCCGTGCGGGCCGGGAGCGGTCCGGGGACGAGGTGCCCTGTCTCCACCGGGCGGGCCCCGGGGCGCACCTGCTTTGCCGTTGTGTTCGCGAAAACGACGCGACCGTCGAGGACGAGGGCCTCGTGGCTGATCTCGGGGCCGTCGAGCACGGACTCCACGAGGAACGTACCCCTGCGTAGCGTGGAAGCGCGCAACTTGGGTTCGTCCGCGCCAGCCACGGCCGCGAGCACGGTCGCGGCGTCGGCCTCCGGACTCATGATGTGCACCCCGAGGCTTGCCTGACGGTTCGTGGGCTTGAGCACGCACCGGCCTTCGTGCTTCGCTCGAAACTGGTCGATATCCTCCGCAGTGCTGACGACGAGCCAGTCAGGCTGGGGGACGTCGCCACCAACTGCGGCGCGGAGCCTCGCCTTGTCCCGGAGGGTCTCGGCCGCCGCGACGCCGGCGCCCGGGAGGCCCCAGGCAGCCGCGAGCGCTGCCGCGACGACGACGCCGTACTCGACGGCCGGCACGACTGCCCGCACTCCGTCCGGGCGGTTAAGGGTGGCCGCGAACCGTAGTGCGCCGTCCTCGTCCTGCGTCGGGGCAGGGAGGAGGGCTCCGGCACAGGTGAAGGAGTCGATGATGGCCTCCACTCGACGTGCCGCGATGACGTCGGGCTCCTCGAGCACCAGCACGGAACGGGCGGGAACCAGCGCCCCGAGGTCGGAGAGCAGAGCGCGGCTGAAACCAACCGCGACGATCTCAATCCCGGGCGGCAGGGCCGCGAGGTCGTCGATGACGAGGCTCACGCGACCTTCACTGCCTCATCGAGGTCCAGTATGGTCACAGGGTCTCCTTGATCAGCTCGTCCCGGTGGGCGTCCGCGTTCATCAGGTGTCTGGAAAGGGCTTCGTCGACATGGAGTCGGGTACAATATCATGTCTTATGGTCAGTCCTACTCGGCTTTGAGCACGTTGCATCGGGTAGATCGCTGGCGGTACTCGCGGTGGGAATTGGCCCTTGGGTTCGGTGGAAGTCTCAGGCCTAAGGCACCCGGGACGAGTCGTGCTCCGAGGCAGCCCAAACCTACGCTAGATCCGTCCCAGCCGCGTTAGCAGCAAGGTGCCGCGCAAGCGCGGCGGTCCAGGCCGGAGGCCGCCAGCAGGCTAGGCGCAGCCGGGACCGCCGCAGCAGCTCGATCGCCTTACGTTTTCTGGGCGTCGACTCGTCGCAAGCGGTTCCCTAGATAGTTCCTCAGCTCGGTTGCGATCCGGCCGACGGCGTCATCCTCGTCGGCGAGGAGCGCGTCAAGGACCGGATGTGCGTCTGCGCGAGCCATTTCGACCAGGTCGACAATTGTGGCGCCAAGTGAGTCCTGATCGTCGCCCAGGTCGCGCGGCCGAGGCGCGGACCAGCATCGGGAGCGCTTCGAGGCCGCTAGCCCTGCCAGGACGTCCGCGATCACGTCACGCCCGTAGAAGTTCCCATCGTCAAGGAAGCGACCGAGCTGAGATGTGAGGGCGGGGATCAGGCTCAGATCTCCTGCGGCTACCAGTTTATCCACGATTTGGTAGGTCTGGGTGCCGTCGTCCTCCGGGTCGTCGATGCAGTCGATGAGCTCGTCAAGCGTGCTCATCGGCGAAGGCTACCGAGGCTCCACGGCAGTACGCGTGACGATCGCATGGGTCGCCGGCCGCCGAGGTTGGGGTGCTCGCAACCGCGCCGCTTCCCGGCTGTCACGGGAGTACGTGGCCAGGTGTGCGGTGACCCGGCGCCACGGCAAACCGCCCCGGCCCGAAGACCGGGGCGGAAAGCCGTACGGCGCCGGTCGGTCGCGCCCGAGGCCCGAGCACGTGCCAACCAGGTGCGATGAGCCCGTGCCGTACCGGGCGGCGGGCCGATGTGTTGGCGACCCGTCAGGCGGCGACGATGTTCGGGCGCCCGGATTCGACCGCGTACGACGCGCTCGTGTAGACGGGCGTTCTGCGTACCGCGATGGTGTCGACCACGCGGACGTCGGTGCGCCACACCTGCCGGTCCACGCGGACGCGCAGATAGCCGCGGCGCGACCCGTCGAAGTAGCGTACGTGCGGGTTGAGCAACGGGTTCGTCGCCTTGATCGGGGCGTCGAAGGCGGCCGGGAAGTCCGAGCTGATCGACGTGGCCACGAACTCGACCGCCACGCTCGGTGAGGCCGGGTCGTCGAAGTCGAGCTTCAGGTCGCTCATCCAGGTCGAGTGGATGTCGCCGGCGAGCACGACCGGATTACTCACCCGTCCGGCGGCCAGCAGCCCGAGCAGGCGGTCACGTTGTGGCGCGTACCCGTCCCACTGGTCGAGGTTGGACATCGTCGGCGGCACCAGGGCCGGGTTGGGGAACCGGATCCGGCTCATCATGACCTGCTGGGCGACGACGTTCCATCGCGCCGAGGACCGTAGCAGTCCCTGGTTGAGCCAACGTTCCTGGTCCTCGCCGGTCAGGGTGCCCGCCGTGTTCGTCGGACCGGCGCCCTCCGGCCCGAAGTCACCCGGGAACCCGCCGGGCTGGTCGGATCGGTACTGCCGGGTGTCCAGGACGTTGAACCGGGCCAACCGGCCGAAGTCGAACCGGCGGAAGATCCGCAGGTCGGCGCTGCCCGGTCGCAGGTCGGCCCGGATCGGCATGTGCTCGTAGTACGCCTGGTACGCGTTGGCGCGCTGCCTGGCGAACTGCTTGGGGGTCTGCCGGGCGGCCCCGGTGTCGTCGATCTCGTCGAGGTGGCCCGCGTAGTTGTTCTCGGTCTCGTGGTCGTCCCAGGTCACGATCCAGGCAGAGGCGGCGTGCGCGGCTTGTAGGGCCGGGTCGGTCTTGTACTGGGCGTGCCGGTTGCGGTAGTCGCTCAACGTGCTCAGTTGGTCGAGGCCCGGGGTCTGCGGGGCGACGTGTGCACGGTCGGCGAACGCGCTGCGCGGGTCGTACTCGTAGATGTAGTCGCCGAGGTGCAGCACCACGTCGAGGTCTTCGTCAGCGAGTCCCCAGTACGCCGGCCAGTAGCCGTTCTGGAAGTCCTGGCAGTTGACGATACCGAAGTTCAGCCGGGACGGGTCGGCCCACGGGCTCGGGGCGGTGCGGGTACGTCCGACCGGGCTGAGTTCGCCCAGGGCGCGGAACCGGTAGAAGTACTCCCGGCCGGGCTCCAGCCCGCGTGCGTCCACGTGTACCGAGTGGCCGAGTTCCGGCCGGGCCTGGGTCACGCCGTGCCGTACCACGTGCCGGAACCGTTCGTCGCGCGCCACCTGCCAGGCCACCTCGACCGGCCGGCGTAGTGAACTGGCGTCGTAGAGGTCGTGCACGAGGCGGGTCCAGAGGATGACCGCGTCCGGTAGCGGATCGCCGCTGGCCACACCGAGCTTGAACGGCGCGGCGGTCGACGTACCGTGGGCGGCGGCCGGACCGGCGGCGGCGGCGACGGGCAGCACTGCCGCGCCCACCGAGGCGGCCGCGCCCGCCATGAGTTGTCTTCTGCTGACCAGGTGCTCGGACACGTGTTACCTCCGGGGTGGCTGGATTCGTCGGCTCACTCTGGCGAGTGGAATCGACCGGCCACCCAACATGACCCGAACATCTGGGGGCGGGCGGCGACCGGCCGTCGTCAGGCGCGAAGCGTGGCCATACGCTGGAACTACATCGGATCACCTCGATCGCCCGGTCGTCGTCGGTGGTGGCCGGGCAGCCGCAGTGGGAGGTGGGACGTGCGCATCGCCAGCTACAACGTCGAGAACCTGTTCAACCGTGCTCGCGCTCTCGACCAGCGGACCTGGTCGGCCGGGCGGCCGGTCCTGGAGGCGTTCCAGCGGGTCTGCGAGCTGTTGGAGGAGCCGACGTACACGGCCGAGGTCAAGGACGGCATCCTCGGCGAGTTGCAGCGTCTCGGTCTGCGTCGCGGAGACACCGCACGATTCGCCCGACTGCGTCAGAACCGGGGTCGTCTGGTGAAGCGGTCCCGTGACGGACGGGTCGAGGTGGTGGCCGGTGGCAGGGCGGACTGGATCGGTTGGGTGGAGCTGACCACCGATCGGGTCGACGAACTGGCGCTGTCGAACACCGCCCGGGTCATTCTCGACACCGGCGCCGATATTCTCGGCGTGATCGAGGCCGAGAACCGTCTCGCGTTGAAGAGGTTCGCGGACGGCGGCCTGGCGGTGCGCGACGGAATCCGGTACCCGCACGTCATGGTCGTCGACGGGAACGACGAGCGCGGCATCAACGTCGGGATCATGTCAACGGGGGACTATCCGTTGATCGCGCAGCGCAGCCATGTCGATGATGTGGACGGCAGGGGTCGGGTGTTCAGCCGTGACTGCGCGGAATACCACTTCGGCACGCCCGGCGGCCGTCGGCTGGTGGTGCTGGTCAATCATTTCAAGAGCAAGGGGTACGGTGGAAAGGCGGCGTCGGACGCGACGCGGCGCCGACAGGCGGGTCGGGTCGCAGAGATCTATCGCGAACTCGTCACCGGACAGACTCCACTGGTCGCGGTCCTCGGTGACCTGAACGACACACCGGAGAGCGACCCGTTGGCTCCGCTGTTGTACGGCACCGACCTGCGTGACATTTCGGCCCATCCCCATTTTGACGACGGCGGCCGTCCCGGGACGTACGGCTACTGCACGGCCCGGAACAAGCTCGACTACGTACTGCTTTCACCATCGCTCTACGGTGCCGCGACCGGTGGCGGAATCATCCGTAAGGGTGTGTGGGGTGGCCGCCGGGGGACGTTGTGGCCGATCTACGACACCATGACCCGGCAGGTCCACGCTGGATCCGACCATGCGGCCATCTACGCGGACCTGGATCTGTCCAAGGTGTCCGGGTAGAACACTGTCAATCGGGATTGACCGACAACCTGGGCGACGAACGCCCGGTGAAGTAACGGGGAACAATCGGCAGCACGTAGCCGGAACATTGCGGTAAGTATAATTGTGGGACACAATGATCAAGGGGTCGCAGATTCTTCCACCGCAGGCTGGAGGGGTGATGAGTGCGACTGCCGCGGCGACGAGCCTCGCCTCCGGTGAGCCTCCGATAAACTTTGCGGCTCACCAGTTTCGTGCCGGGAACCTGGCCGGCGCGCGGGACGACTTCGAGCAGATGCTCGCGATGTTGGTCGCCGCGATCTATCCGGGTGCCCGCGCCATCGCCGCGAACCCCGGCGACTGGGGTATCGACATTCTGCTCGGCGAGTTGTCCGGCCTCGTGGTCGTCTGGCAGTCGAAGTACTTCTGGCCGACGGTGACCCGGGCCGGTCAGGCGCAGATCCGGGAGTCGTTCGACTCCGCGTTGGCGGCGGCGAAACGAAACGGCTACGAACTGGATCAGTGGATCCTCTGTGTGCCGTCGAGCATGGACCCGGCTACCGCCCAGTGGTGGGACAAATGGCGGGCGCGGCGGCAGCGGGAGACCGGCGTGGCGATCGACCTCTGGCACGAGGCGGTGCTGCGCAATCTGCTCGTCAAGCCGGATGTCGCGCACGTACGGCGGCATTTCTACGACCCGTACGTGCCCGCGCAGACGCCGCGTACGCCACTGCGCGACATCGAGCCGGACGTCACCGCCGACCTCGACCGGGCACTGTTCGTACGGCAGTTGCGCGCGGCGGGGCATGTCGAGGTGGACGCGGCGAAGCGCGAGTTCTTCAACGCCGAACTGCTGGCGCGGGAGGTCCTGGACAAGGCGCTGCCGGTCGAGGTAGACGCCCTTGGTGAGGCGGACGGCGTCGTACACGGGATCTGGGAGGCCCGGTTCAACGCCGCGTGTCAGCGGCAGCCGGTCGACCCGAGGCTCGCCGGGCTGCACGCCGAGGTCATGCGGGACATCCGCGAGTCGACGGCGTTTCCGGTCATGCTCCGCGCCGGACCGGTGCACCGCTGCGGCCTGATGCACCGGGTCGTACAGGAGCGCCGGGCGGGCTGGGTACGGCACTGGCGCGACATAGCCGCAGGGGCGGCCAGGTGAACCCCGACGACGTCGCCGTGTTCCGGCACGCCCGGCTCGTACTCCTGCTCGCCGTCGCCACCGAGGCGACCGGCGACGGAGTCGATGCCGAGCGGGTCGGAATCTACGACTTTCTCGCGACACATCCACTGTTGCTGGTCCGGCAGGGCGACGACCCGGACCGGCTCACCCTCCGGCTCGCCGGCTTCGACGACCGGGCGGTCGCCTACGCCAGCCCGGCACAACGCTTCGTCAACGGCCAGCTCCGGCTTGCCCGTGACCTGGCGGACCTGGTGGGGCAGGGGCTGGTGAGCGTCACCGCCACCGGCCGGGTCAGATACCGGCTGACCCCGGAGGGCGCGCACATGGCCAGCCAATTCACCGCCATGTATTCTCAGTCGTACGTGACAGCCGCACGGATCGTGATCCGACGGACCCGCCGGCTCAGCGGCCGCAGACTGCGCGCGGGCTTGCGGGAATGGCTCACGATGCCCCTGGACCAGCCGGGCCGGCAACCGCACCCGGCGTATCTCCTCGATGATGACCATGCCTCAGACGCTCCGTCCGCCAGCGATCCGACGGGGCGAATCCCTTCCCCGAAGGACGCGACATGATCGTTCACCCAGGGGCATCCGGCAGCGGCTCCCGCGTGCAGGGCATCAGGCTGCGACGGTTGCGGTTGCACGGTGAAGATCGGGCGTACGACGTCGACTTTCGCCAGCCAGACGACTCGCCCCGACCGCTGTCGGTGATAGCCGGGGCCTTCAGCACCGGCAAGACGACGATCCTGGAGTTCATCGACTACTGCCTCGGCGCCGCCGATCACCCGCAGCACCCGGAGATCATGCCCAAGGTGCGTGCCGCCACCCTGGAGGCCGAACTATCCGGCTCGCCCTATCTGATCGAGCGGGCGGTCGGTCAACCGTCCGCGTACGCCTATGTCTGTGCCGGCCGGCTCGACGAGCCCGGCGCCGCGCCACCCGAACGACGCCCGGTCCGGCCGGCCGGGCACCCGGACAGCCTCTCCCGTCTGCTGTTGTCGCACTGCAAGCTGGAGGGCGTCCAACTTCGCGGCACGCTCGCCTCCGAGGAGGCCGACACCGATCCGCTCAGCTTCCGCGACCTGATGTGGCTGTGCTTCCTGCCGAACGAGCGGCTCGACGACAAGAACCTGCTGTTCGAGAGCGTTCCGATGAAGCACCTCAAGCTTCGGCAGGTCGTGGACGTCGTCTTCGACGTACACGACGATCATTCGGTCGAGCTGGGCCGGCGGATCAGGGCGATCGAAGCCGACCTCGCCACGGCCCGTGGCGCCTACCAGGTGGCCGAGCAGGTGGTGGACGAACAGCGGCTCGGCGGGAGGTCCGAGCTGGAAGCGGTGCACCGTAACGCCAAGACCGAGTTGTCCGACTGCGCGCTCACCATGGCCGCGCTCGACGCGGACGCGCGGGCGGGGACCACGTTCGCCGTCGAGCTGCGGGAGCGCCACCACGCGGCGGCCGGTGAGGCCCGGCGCGCGGCGGCGCGGTTGCGCGACCGCGAGACGCAGTTGCAGCGGATGACCAGCCTGCGTGCGACCTACGCCGAGGACGTCAGCAAGTTGACCATGCTTGCCGAGGCGGACCGCCTGTTCGAGCCGATGCGGGTCGGCGTCTGCCCCTCCTGCCTCACCCCGCGCACGGGTGCGGAGAGCCGGTGCGGCGCGTGCCGGTTCGACCTTGGTGGGCACCCCGCCGACGTCGACGGGGCCGGGACGCTCGACGTGGGCGCCGAACTCCGCTCGGCCAAGGCGAGGCTGGAGGAGCTGACCGAGTACCTCGCCCATCTGGAGCGGGACCTGCCACGGCTACGGATGGCGGCCGAACGCGCCCAGGAGGCCGAGGCCAGGGCCGCGGCGGAGGTGGACGCGGTGACCGCGCACGCGGTCACACCGTACCTGGGGCAGCGGGATGCGATCGCCCGCCGGCGGGAGGAGGCGAGCGCCGCGATGCAACGCGCGCTCGGTGGCCTGCGGCTGGTCCACAGCCTGGAGCGGCGCGCGGCGGGTATCAAGCGCCAGGAGACCCTGCTCTCCTCGCTGCGTGAGGAACTGGCCGGCATCGGCGGACAGTCGTCGCGGACCGACCGGTCGGCGGTGATCCGGCGGGTCGGTTCCCGGTACCGGCAGATCCTGGAGGCGTGGCGCTACCCGAAGATCGCCGACGCGTTCCTCGCCGACGACCTCACACCGCACATGCGCGATCTGCCCTACACTGCGGCGTCCTCCGGCGGCCGTACGCTCATCGCGCTGGCGTGGCAGCTGGCGCTCTTCGAGATCGCCTGGGAGACGCGTTCCTCGCACCCCGGTTTCCTGTTGTTGGACAGCCCGCAGAAGAACCTCGGCCAGACCGGTGACGGCACCGCAGACCTGGCCGACAGCGCGATCGTCGACCGGATCTACCGGCACATCGAGGAGTGGTTGGCGGGTCGGGGCAGCGGTGCGCAGATCGTGATCGCGGACAACGCACCACCGCCGGCCGCCGCCGCCGGCATCATCGTCCGGTTCTCCCGGCACCCCGATCGGTTCCCGTACGGACTGATCGACGACGAGACCGCCTGACCGTTCGGCCGCATCGTCGAGTGTCTCAGAGGCCCGGACTCGCTCACTGGTAGCCGCGGATCTCCTTGAAGACCGCCGCCAGTGGACCGGTCCGCGCATCGAACGTACGCCCGCCGGTCAGCGCCGCGATCTCGGTCATCTCGCCCACGTTGCCCTCGCCGAACAGCAGAGCGAACACCGGTACGGCCTTCGCCCGCGCCGGCAGCTTGTCGTGGTAGGACCGGAAGTCCGCGAAGCTCCTTCCGACCGTCCGCTCGCCGTCGGTGAGCAGTACGACCGAGGTGATCCGGCCGGGTTCCGCCGCATCGAGTTGGCGGGCCAGGTCGAGACCGTTCACGAGCGCGTCGTAGACCGCGGTGTCGCCTTCGGCGGCCAACTGGCGTACGTCGCCCCGGATCCGGTCGAGCGCCGGCTCCCGGTTCGTCTCCGGTACGTCGAACCTGCGCGGTGCCGACGGCCTGGTGCTGAACGGGAGCAGGATCACCTGTTCCCGGCCGTTGAACCGGGTCAGCTCGCCGGAGAGCGAGGTGTCGACGCCGGAGAGACCGAGCAGTGCGGACTTGAGCCCGTCCAGCCGGGCACCGCGCATCGAACCGGAGACGTCGAGCAGGTAGATGGTGCGCGCCGGTCGGCGTAGTGCGTCGCCGAAGCCGGTGACGAGCGCGGTCGCCGCGTCGTACCGGGACGGGAACGGCAGCTCGACCAGACCACCTTCGAGTGGACCGAGGACGTCGGCGAGGGGGATGCCGGGTACGGCCGGCCGGCGGAACGTGGTCTCCATGATGCGGCGTTGGGTGCTCGGTCGGCGCAGGAAGTCGGCGATCGCCGTGTAGTTGGTCCGTGCCTGCTCGGAGGCGCCGGCGAGCAACGTGAGTGGGTAGTCGGCGGTGACCACGCCGTCGGCGGGGTGGACGATGGTCAGCGGTTCGGCGAGCTTGCCGCCGTGGTTGAGCGACACGAGCACCGACTCGTAGTTGATCAGCCCGTCCACCGGGGCGTCGCCGCCCTGCCGCTTGACGTACGCGTCTGCCAGCCACCCGGACGAACCGGCGGTGAGGGACTGCCCGGAGAAGAAGGGTCGGAGCCGAGGCGTGAGCGCGTTGACCTCGGCCGTACCGAGTGCCCGGCCGGTACCGGCGAGGGCGGCGGCGACACTCACCAGTGCGGAGTAGCCGGAGTTCGACGCCGCCGGATTTGTCATGCCATACGTGAACCTGCCGTCCCCGGCGGCGGTGGCGATCTCGCTCCAGGTCGGTCGGTGCACGTCCCAGCCCAGTTGTCGCGCCACCGAGGTGCGCAGTCCGAGCACCACCGGGGAGTTGGCCACCTTGGTGCTCACGTCGATCTTGCCGGTGGCGTTCGGGTGCAACTCCAGGTAGCGGTTGCTGGAGAACCAGATCGCGTCCTGGTCGGTTGCGGCGGCGCCGGAGACCACCCGCTCGATCCCGTCGAGGGTGCCGATCTCGGTGAGTTGCACCCGTACCCCGGTCGCGGCCTCGGCCTGCGCCAGAATCGGCCCCAGGTCGGCCAGTTCCGAGCCGGCCAGCACCCGAAGCACGCCCGAGCCGCGCTTGTACGGTGCCTCCGAATTCTCGGACGGCTTGCCCGGGGCCTGGCTGGTGCACCCGGCCATCGCGGCGAGCACAACCACTACCAGGGTCAGATATGCGGTACGGCGCACTCGTCGTCTCCTCGTCGTCACGGTCGTAGACGTGCATCAAGCGTGGTGAGCAGCGACTCGATGGCCGCCGGTGCGGGCGGTTCCACCACGTCACTGATCCGGCCGGGCAACGCCGCCCCGCCGGCGGAGAGCCCGGCGAGCACGGCCGCGGAGAGCGACTCGTCGGCGGTACGGAAGCCGTGCTCGGCGGCGAGCCGGATGAGCCCGGCATCAGTGTTCAGGAGGCGGCCGACCTCGTCCCCGGGGCCGGTGAACGCGACCAGGGTGTGGACACTGCGTACGGTCGGCGACAGATACAGCAGGGTGCCGTTGCGGGGCAGGAGCCCGCTCCGGGCCGCCTCGACGTACTGGGCCTCGTACGCGAGCACCAACGGGGCGAAGTCCAGGGCCTGGGTCAGGTATCTCTGGAACGGGTCCTCGGTGGACCGCTCCAGGCCACCCTGGTCGGCGAAGAGCCGGACCACCTGGTCGACCGCGGAACCGTTGTCGCCGAGTTGCCGGGCCGCCAGCCAGGCGTAGCTCGCGGCGGAACCGGAGTCGCTCGGATGGGTGGTGCTGAGCAGGATGTCACGCCGGGCCGGGTAGATGACGTTGCCGGGAAGCTGATCCCAGCGCACGTCGCGTCGCGCCAGGTCGAGGAACTTCGCCAGGTCGAGCACCTGGTGGCCTTCGGCTGCCCGACGTACGACGCCCTGGGCGGCGAGCAGGTCGACGATCGGGGTGAAGGTCGCGACCGCGAGCGGCGAGGCGATCGGGGCGTACGAGCCGACGGCCGGGCGGATCTGGCGTACCCGCTCGGCGGCGTGCTCGCTGCTGGGGAAGGCGAAGTCGTACCGTGCCAGTGGCACGGTCGTCGACATCTCGCCCGAGCCGCGCGGGTCGACCTCCACCCGGAGTCCGTGCCCGGCAAAGGCGTCCTGCACGCGCGGGTCCGAGAAGAACGCCGACTTCTCCGACCCGACCACAGCGTGGACCGTGTCCAGCCGTTCGGGTACGGCAAGGTGGTATCCGATCCCGGCCCCGACAGCGGCGAGGATGACGATCGCGATCACGAAGATCCAGGGGCGCCTCACCGGCCGATGGTGGGGGTGATTCGCGTCCAGGACGGGGCACGGGCGGCGAACGTCTGGCAAACGTTGACTGTCGGGTTCGTCCACGCGACCCACCCGGGGCGACTGGAGCGGCCCCTGCCGTTGGGGGCCACAGCGGGCTTGTCGAGGAACGCGTTGGCCTGCTCCACGGCGCAGACGAAGTGCCGGTGTGCGAAGTGAATCTTCGATCTTGCGGGACGGAGCATGAGGCGGCAGGATGCAGGAAAGCGCTTGCCCAACGGAGGGCGATGCGAGATGGAGAACAAAAGTGCGAAAACCACTGCGTAAACTCGTACCCTTGCCCCTGTCCCTGGTGCTGGCCGCAAGCCTGTCCCCGCTCGGCTTCAACACTCCGGCTGCGAGCGCCGCCCCGGCGTCCAGCTTGCGGCAGATGGAGTATCTGACCCGTGGCCTGGTCGCCGCCCAGACCGCAGACGGCATATTCCTGAGCTGGCGCTTCCTGGGCAACGAACCTGACGGCATCTCCTGGAACGTCTACCGCAAGGATGGTGACGCGGACTTCGCGAAGATCACCACGATCGCGCCCAGGGACGTTCAGCCCGAGAGCGACTACGCCGCGAACCCCGGCATTGTGAAAGAGGACGTCACCCCCTCCAACTACACCGACCCGGACGGCGTCCTGACCTCCCGCTACGAGGTCGCTCCGGTCGTCAACGGCGTCGAGGGTGAGCGGCAGGGCATGAGCGTGCCCATGCTGTCAGCCCTCGCCGGCCAGGCAGGCCAAGCCAACCGGGGCGCGGCGAGTTACATCCCGCTCAAGCCCGCGCCGGCTGCGGTGCCGCTCGCGCACTTCACCTACCGTGGCCAGCGGTTCGGCCCGGGCACCAATCTGAACGCCGCCAACATGGTCGTCCCGGGGACGGGAAACCAGAACTGGTACGTCGTCGACATGGATCTGCTCAGAGGATTCCGGGTGGCGTACGACGAACAGGCGACCGTGACCCAGCAGCAGCTCGACGCTTGGGTCGCCACCCTCAACGAGCGCAACATGACCCCCAACGCTCTCGGCGTCGCCACCTACACCACCGCTCGGCCGCTGACGAACTCGCTCGTGAACGGCAAGATCACGGAAGCGCTGTTCAAGGAGCTCGAAGCCGAGTTCATCAAGTATGTGAAGAACCTGGACGCCGGCACGTCGCTTCCGTACGCGAAGACCGGGACTGGTGCGATCTACACGTCGCAGAGCAGCGCCTATTCCACGCATGACATGACGGTGGGCGACTTCGACGGCGACGGCGAGTACGAGATCGTCGTCAAGTGGCGCAGCACCCAGCAAGATCCCATGTATTCCGAGCCGATTTTCGGCGGCAGCAACACCACCACCGCCCCCGAGTACATCGACGTGTACAAGCTGGACGGCACCCTGCTGTTCCGTGTCGACATGGGCTACAACGTGCGGGCGGGCAACGACCACGAGACCACCCTGTTCACCGAGGACTTCGACGGTGACGGCAAGTCCGAGCTGATGCTCAAGACCGCCCTGGGCACCCGCATCGGCAACTGGGACGAGGCGTCGCAGTCCGTCGTGTATCCGGACACCCTCAACACCGTCGTGGGCGGCGAGGACGGACTGAACACGACCACGGACAAGTTCGAGGAATACTTCGCCACCGGCAACACCGGTGCCCTCGACACCTACTGGTCGCTCCTGAACAGCTTCGCCATCAGCTACCGCAGCCCGGTGGCGGGAGGCGGCAACGACGGAGTCAACGATCCGGCCGTCAAGCGGTGGATCAAGACGTACCACGTCGGGCCGATCGGTCCGGCAAAGGATGACCAGGAGTTCTTCTCGGCCTTCAAGTGGGACGCCGACGCCGGCAAGGGCGTGCTCATGGACAGCGCCACGTACCCGTTCCCGTACGAGGGCAGCGTCGACGGCGACAACTGGGCCATGACGCCCGCCACCCAGCGCGGCAACTTCTCGTACCTGGCCTACCCCGGCCCCGGTGCCGGCAGCGGCCCCGCCGACTACAAGTCGCAGATGATGGCCCCCTCGGAGGCCTACTGGCTTGAGCACCCCTGGAAAGCGGCGGTGTGGGGCGACGCGCAGGGCAACCGTGGCAACCGCTACGTCGGTGTCGTGGCAGCCCTGGACGGCAAGCACAACTACGCGGTCTCCCAGCGCGGTTATTACCAGAGGACCACTTTCGCCGCCTTCGACATCGTGAACGGCAAGGTCAAGCTCCAGGCCAGCTTCGACTCGGCCGACCCGCAGTACTGGTCCCTGGGCGGCACCGCCTACGACTACCAGAACCGCGGCAACCATCAGACCCAGTCCGGCGACCTTGACGGCGACGGCCGGGACGAGATCGTGATGAAGGCGATGGTCCTCGACCTGAGCGCCGACGGCACCAAGATCCTGCCCGAGGTGATCAACGGCGACACCATGCCCACGATCGAGGGGCAGAACAGTGTTCCCCCGGTTGCCGGCAGCTTCGAGTTCGCCACCGACGCGGTCCGGAACAACCCGCTGAACGTCTGGGCACCGCTGCGCCACGGCGACCGCAGTGCGCTGCTTCCGGTCGACAAGGACAACAACATCCGGATGTGGTCCGGCAGCGAGGAGAACCTGCTGGACGACATCCGTACCGGCCGGCAGCTGGGCTGGATTCCCGGCCCGGAGGCCCACGACCCGATGAAGGGCCAGCGGCGCAACGACCAGGGCGACATCGTTCACGAGAACTCGATGGTCTTCGGTGTGTACGCGGGCACTGACGCCGAGGGCGCGGTGGCGGGCAAGTTCTCCAACCGCTGGCCGGGCGCGCAGGGACAGTCGCAGAACGGTGCCAGGAGCATGGTCACCGGCGAGCTCCTGAACGGCAGCAGCAACCTGAGCAGCGGCCAGTACGCCATCTGGTTCGGCGGTGGCCTGACGGCTATGGCCGCCAGCAACGCGACCATCAGCACGGTCGACGATCTGACCTTCGCGATCTCTCCGTATCTCGCGACCGGCCTGACGTCGACCGGCAACAAGAGCACCCCGACGCTCAAGGCCGACCTGATGGGCGACTGGCGGGAGGAGCTCGTGCTCCGTGCCTCCGGCAACCGTCTGGCCATCGTCACGACCCTGTCGCCGACCGAGTACGGCATCCGTACGCTGATGCACGACCCGATGTACCGCATGGGAGTGGCGAACAAGAACACCGGTTACGACCAGTTCGGCTTCGCCAGCTTCTATCTGGGCGACGAGGCTGAGCTGCCTGCGATGAGGACCGACATTGCTGTGCCGGCCGGTCCCGACACGACCGCTCCCACGATCACGGTGAAGCCGGAGTCGGAGGGGAAGGACGGGGTCTACAGCAGTGTCTCCTTCAAGCTGTTCGATGCCGGCAAGGTCGCGAAGCTGACCCTGAACGGGGTCGAGAAGGATCTGACCGACGACATCTACTCCGACCTCAACGGGGTGAAGCCCGGCGTGTTCGGGGCGGTGCTCGGGGCGAACGAACTGAAGGTGTACGACGTGGCGGGCAACGTCACGATCCTGACCTTCACGTTGGTCGAGCCGAAGCCAGAGGTTCCGGCCTGGGACTCGAAGAAGGTCTACAACAGCGGTGACCAGGTGTCCTACCACGGGGCGATCTACATCGCCGAGTGGTGGACGCAGAACGAGAAGCCCGGTAGCACTGCGACTGGCTCGTGGAAGGAGCAGGGCGCCCTCGTCCCGGCGGCCGGCGCCGGCGTCCGGGCCTGGACCACGTCCTGGGTCTACACCGGCGGCGAGACGGTCGCGTACAACGGCCACACCTGGAAGGCCAAGTGGTGGACCCGGAACCAGCAGCCGGGCGATCCCAACGGTCCGTGGCAGGACCTCGGCACGTACTGAGAACTGACGCCAGGGGAGGGCCGGTCCGACAGGGCCGGCCCTTCCGGCTGTACCGAGCCACGAGTGGCGGCATGAAGGCTGGTCCCCGTTGCCTGCCCGTGAGCGTCGGAGAACGCCCGCATCCTCGTGCACGTGACACGATCAGGGGATTCTGTTCCGGTAGCGCTGCTCCGCAGAACGGTTCGTCCTAGTGTCAGCACGTTCAACCCCTCCACGTTCGCGTTCACGTTCTCTGGCCCGCGACCCGGTTCCCTGCGGGTACTGAAGTTGGTCCTGTTCGGACCGCAACACCGAAGGGTGATCATGGGCGACAACAAGCGGGCCGAGCAGATACACAGGCGACAATTTGTTAAGTTTTCGGGAGTGGCGGGTACTACAGGATTCTTGGGGCTGGTCGGGGCGGACAGGGCACTGGCCGATGGGGGACAACCTGCCGATTCGCCGTTACCGGACCCCGGTGGCCCTGGTGGCACCTCCTGTCCGACGCCCTCGAACCTGTGCGGCTTCCCCGGCGACACCGGAGGCAGATACGACCTCTGGGACAGGGTGCAGGTTTGCACGGGGGCGAGGAGCGCACCGTCGACGAACTGCCTGCAAACAACTGCCACCTATGTGGTGCTGCACGGGTCGCCGGAGACCAATCACAATTTCTTACTGCTTCCCACCTGCCGCGTCAAAGGCATCGAGTGCCCGTTCATTGCGACCGCGAGCGCGCCAAATTACTGGCTGGAAGCGTGGGGCAACGCCCAACCAGGACAACCCGGTCACGTGGTCTATCCACACATTGGCCTCGGGGTCAACTCGGCTGGCAGCCGTCAGCAGGATCAGCTCCATATTCACCTGGCCGGAATGCACTCGGGTGTTCAGACGCAACTCAACATGCATGACAGTGTTATCACCAATAATCCCGCGAACTGGCGAAGTCAGATCGTTCCGGTCTGGGGTCTGACGAGTACGGGGATATCGGCTCCCCGTTCTTACCGAGTGCTGCACGTCGCGAACTTGAACGCCAACCTCTTCACGCTCCTGCGCGATTATGTGGTCAGACCGACCGGAGCGGACATGGGAACGCAGATGTTGGCAGTGACGCCCCGACTGATAGGCAACGGGGGCTTCTACGTCCTGAACAGCGAGCCTGGGCTCACAACCCCACCCGGCCAACCCGGCGGCACTGGCACTGTTGATTTTCTGCTCGCTTACGCGTAACTCAGATCCGGCAGGGCGCACGCCTGGGCCTGGGGCCCACCCGACCGAGCCGTCTCTCAGCGCTGCTCCGGCTGCTGCCTCGTACCCGATGGCCGACGTTTTTCGTCAAACCTTGACACTCCCGGGCGCCGGCACGGTGTGCGGCCGGTGTAGTCACCCGAATTCGGCAGTTGTCGCCGGAGCATCGGCTCAGCCGGGGATGACACGTTCCCTCCGGAGGGTGTCGAACAGGGTGGCGAATGAGGTGAGGGTGTGAACGTACTCGGTGAATCCCGCGCTCCGGCTGCGCGTCATGTCCGTGAAGCACTCGATTGGCCTGTTGAGGTCACTGTCGGTGTGCCACCAGGAAGCGACACGTGTGATGTCGGGCTCGGCAAGGTGCTCGCGTTCGGCCAGTCGGCGCCACGTGTCAGCTTCGCCGGCCATCTGCTCCTCCAGCGGTCGCGGCCGAGCCAGGTAGCCTTCCGGCTCGACATCGAGCAGTTCCGCGATCCGTGGCCACATCCAGCGCCAACGGAAGAGATCTCCGTTCGCGGTGTTGTACGCCTGACTCGGCACATCGCCGGTCGTCGCCGCCCAGATCATCTGGCGGGCCAGCAGTCCGGCGTCGGTCATGTCCGTGACACCGTTCCACTGCACCTCGTTGCCGGGGAAGACGAAGGGTCTGCCCTCGGTGCGGCATAGGGCTGCCTGGACCGCCAGGGTCATTCCCATGTTCATGGCGTTGCCGACGGCATGCCCGATGATCGTGTGCGAGCGGTGCACGCTCCAGGTGAACTGGTACCGCTCGGCGGCCTTCCACAGCTCGTCTTCCTGGGCGTAGTAGAAGTTCGGCGCCGGCAGGCGGGGCTCTTCCTCGTGGAAGGGCGTGTCGCGGGTCTCCCCGGTGGCGTACGCCTCGAACGGTCCCAGGTAATGCTTGAGGCCGGTGACCAGCGCCACGTGGCGCACGTGTCCCGAGGGGCCTGCCACGTCCAGGACGTGGCGCACCATGGCGGAGTTGACCGTGATGTTCTCCGCCTCTGTCGGCATGCGGCTCCAGGCGGTGAAGAACACGTGAGTGAGGTCCAGCCCGGCCAGGGCTGACCGTACGGACTCCGCGTCCGTCAGATCGGCCTGCACGGACTCGACACCGTCCAGGGAGGTCAGGGCACGTCGGGACAGGCCCGCGACGCGCCACCCCCGCTGGGCGAGTTCGCGGCACAGGGCACGACCAGAGATCCCGGTCGCGCCGACCACCACAGCGAAGTTCTTGCCACTGTCTTCCGTTCTCACGCGCACCCCCGCGCTCCGTGACCGACACACGGAGCCGGTGTCGGTGCGCAACAGATCGACCGAGTTCTCGGCTGACCGCCCTGTTCCGTCGATGTTCTCGACGCGGCCATGCCTCGTCATCGTCGGGTCGGTGGCGGAGTCGGTGTCGAAACCCCGCAGACGTCGGCTGAAGCCGAGGTGTTCTGACTGTATCCCCAGTTCACGCCGGGTGTCGTAGATGGCGTTCACCCTGCGAGCTATCGGCGGCGTACGGCGTGCCCGGGGAGGGGCCGGTCGTGAACGAGGTGCTCGTTCACGATCCGTCCGACGAGGTCCTGGTCGACGTGTGTGTACCAGACGTCGTCGGGGTGGACGACGACGAGCGGCCCCAGGTTGCACGGGAAGAGACACCCCGTCTGGGTAAGCAGGATGTCGTCGTCGCCGAGTCCCTGCGCGCCGAGGTGTTCCGCGAGTGCGTCTGCGGTGTGGCTGGCGCCGTACGCGGTGCAGCGCGGGCCCCGGCAGACCAGGACGTGGCGCCGGTGACCTGTGATGGTTGACCAGGCGGGGCTGCGGAACGGTCCGGGGTTGCCGGACAGGGGCGTCATGGGTTGGCGCAGTGCCGTGACGACGGCGGTGACCAGGGAGGGTTGGGTGGCGAGTGGCGGGCCAACCGAAACCTGTGGTGGAGGTGCCGTGTCAGTACGGGTGGCGGCCCAGTCGCCGTAGGCGCGGCGAAGCCAGACGTCGAGGTACCGGTCGGGCGGTAGGTGGGTGGGAAGGAGAACGATCTCGAGTGCGCCAGCCGCTTGGGCGGCGTCGAGTGCGTCGTGCAGGGACGGCGCCGCTCCGTCGAGAAAGCAGGCCCTTACCGGTTCGCCGAGGGCATGCGCGACATCGGCGGCCAGTTCGTGCATGGCGTCCTGCCCACCGGTGTGGGTGACCGAGCGTGCGACGAGCAGGGTGTGTCTGGTCATGACGTCGGTGGGTGGTAGGTGATGCTCGGGCGTCCGGTGGCGGGGTGGGCGGCTACCTCGGCTCGGACGCCGAACACGTCGTGCAGCAGGGCCGGGGTCAGGACGTCGGTGGTGGGCCCCGTGGCCGCCACGGCACCGTGGCGGAGGACGACGAGAGTGTCGCAGAACATTGCCGCCAGGTTCAGATCGTGCAGCGCCGCCACGGTGGTGATGCCGAATTGTCTGACCAGGTGCAGGAGCTGTAGCTGGTGGTTGATGTCCAGGTGGTTGGTGGGCTCGTCGAGCAGGAGCAGGTGGGGCTCCTGGGCGAGGGCCCGGGCCAGTTGGACCCGTTGGCGTTCGCCGCCGGACAGGGTGCGCCAGGTGCGGTGGGCGAAGTCGGCGAGGTCGACCCGGGTGAGAGCGTCGGTGACGGCCGCGTGGTCGGCGGCGCTGTCGGACCATCGGGAGCGGCGGTGCGGGGTACGGCCGAGGAGCACCACGTCGCGGACGGTGAGTTCGAGATCGGTCTCGGCGTGCTGGGCGAGCAGGGCCATGCGTCGGGCGATCACCCGGCGGGGCAGTGTCGTGAGGTCCTCCCCGGCGAGGAGACGACGTCCCCGGTCCGGCGTGCTGAGGCCGGCGATGATCCGCAGCAGCGTCGTCTTTCCCGAGCCGTTCGGCCCGAGCAGCCCGACCAGGGTGCCGGCCGGTACCGAGAAGGAGACCTCTTCGATGATCCTGGCCGTCTGCACGGCGTAGCTGATGTCGGTGACCTTAAGCATCAGGCGTGCCCACCCTGCGCCGCAGGAGCAGTACGAACGCGGGCACGCCGAGCATGGCGGTCAGGACGCCGACCGGAAGTTCCCGAGGTTCGAACAGGGTGCGGGCTGCGGTGTCGACCCAGATTACGAAGATCGCTCCGGTCAGGACCACAACCGGTAGGTGTCGGCGGTGGTCGGGGCCGGTGAGCAGGCGGGTGGCGTGCGGCAGGATCAGTCCGACAAATCCGATCGCGCCGCTCACCGCGACCAGGGTCGCGGTGAGCAGGGCCGCGGCGCCGAGGAGCAGCCACCGGATACGGGCGACGTTGACTCCGAGCGTGGCCGCCGCGTCGTCGCCGAAGGCGAACGCGTTCAACGTGCGGGCATGTCCCAGCAGTATGGCCAGCACGACCCCCAGGACGGTTGCCGCGGAGCCGAGGTCGGCCCAGTTGGCCCGGCCCAGTGATCCGGACAGCCAGAACGTGATCTGCTGGGTGGCGTGCGGGTCGGCCACCCAGATGATGACGAATGAGGTGACGGCGGCGCAGAGCTGACTGACCGCCACCCCGGTGAGGATCATGCGGGTGGGTGCGAGTCGGGCTCCCCGGCTGCTCGCGCTCGCGATGACGAGGGCGAACGCCGCGAGTGCTCCGACGAACGCGCCGCTGGTCAGCGACCAGACCGTCGAGCCGACGCCAGCCACGATGATCAGGACCGCGCCGAGGGAGGCGCCGGAGGAGATACCGAGCAGGTACGGGTCGGCCAGCGCGTTGCGGGTGACGGTCTGCATGACGGCTCCGACGGCGGCGAGTCCTGCTCCGACGGCGGCGGCGAGGAGGACCCGGGGTAGGCGAATCTGCCAGACGATGTGGTCCCGCAGGAGCGGCACGTCGGAGCGCAGCACGCCCACGTGGTCACCGATGACGGTCCACACGGTGCCGAGCGAGAGGTCGGCGGGTCCCACGGTCACCGCAGCCCCGATCGACAGGACGAGTATCCCGGTCAGCGTGATGACCAGCACCGTAACGCCCGGGCGTGGCGCCGCCGTTGCTGGCGGCACCACGCGTCGGTCGGTACGGTGCGTGCTTCCGGCGGTCAGCGTGGTGTCCGGGTTGGCAGCGCGGCGAGCCCCTGCGCCAGGTGCTCGATGCCGAGCACGTTCCGGACCCCGGCGGTCGTCTCGGAGAACGGGATCACGACGAACCGTTTGCCGGTCACGGCCGGCAGGTCCCGCAGAGTGGCGTTGCCGGTGAGGAAGCTCTGTTTGGCGGCGGCCCGGTCCCACTCCGCGTCCACCAGGACGATGACGTCCGGGTCGCGTTCGACAACCTTTTCCCAGCTGGTGTCGCCCCAGCTACCGGGCAGGTCGGTGAACGCGTTGCCGACCCCCACCGCTGACATGAGCATTTGTGGCCCACCGCAGCAGGAGCCCACGCTCGGCGCGTCGGTCCCGCTGTCCCACCAGAGCACCGAGATGTCCTTCGCGTCCTTGACACTCGACGCGGCGGCGGCGATCCGCGTCCTCTGCGCGTCGATGAGGGAGGTGCCCCGCTCTGGTACCCCGAAGATCGCGGCGATGTCCCGGATCTCCCCGTACACGTCGTCGATGGTGAGCGGCGACGGGCGAGTTTCCTTCGGGCAGCCGGCGGGCGAGAGGTACGTACCGACGTTCAGGCTGGTGTAGGTGTCCCGCTCGCCGATCCCCTCGTCACTGAACGCGCTCGCGAACGAGGCGTAGACGAAGTCCGGAGCAGCCTCGATCAGCTTCTCCTTCGACGGGTACTCCTTCGCCAGCACGGGGATCTTCTGGTACGCGGCGGCGTACTCGGGCAGGATCGCGTCGTCGAGGTACGCGGTGCCGATCATCCGGTCCTGCAGACCCAGCGCGAGCATGATCTCAGTGGCCGCCTGGTTCATCGTCACCACCCGCGATGGCGGCTGGGCGAACTGCACCGGCACACCACAGTTGGTGAGCGTGACCGTCGTGGCCGACGGTGTCCCGGACGGTGCGCCCTGGTCCGAGGCGCAGCCGGCGACCGACACAGCGAAGATCATCATGATGGACAGCGGCGCGACAACGCGCCAGGACATACGGGGCCGCATTGCGCGCATGCGCATCAGGGACCGCCTTCCAGCACCTCGTGGACGGGTCGTTACGTGCCGTGGCCGGTCTCCTGGCTGTCGGGAAACGCGTCTCCGACCGGCCTTCCCAGGCTGATGCCCAGTGACCTCGTACGACGAGGGCCAGAGACTTCCCGATAACAGTGGCGAGGGCCGCACCGGTCTCACACCGGTTTCCCGAGCACCACGGCGGCGCTACTCTAGCGCCCCGGTCGCCGCACGCAATATGACGCACCACACCATGCTCAAGCCTCTGTTGTCGCCGGGGTCGGGTAGATCAACTTATCGACGTGTCCGTCGACCAGCCCTCGGTTCGCGTCATTCCCCGACACCTCCGCGACCCGGGACCAACCCGTCCGTCAGCAGTTGTGCGCCAGGGCACGCGCCCAAGCGCGGCGCCGTCCCGCGCAGCCTTGCCACCGAGCACGTGATCCGGGTGGTCAGGGAGAGCGTCGCTCTCACAGGTCCGGTGGCTCCGCTGCCGCCATGGCTTTCCAGCGCGCCTCCGCGTATCGTCCCGATGTATCGCAACGATACATCGGACAGTGGGCTCGACCGAACGAGGGAGCGGCGATGAGGCGGGTCGATTACGACACGGAGCTGTACCAGAACTACTCCCGCGGCCGTGCGCTCACCGAGCACCAACTGGAGGCATGGACAAGCGCCTTTGCCGCCGCGCTACCCGACCGGCGCCCGCTGGTGGGGCTGGACGTCGGGTCGGGGACCGGCAGGTTCACCCCCGCGCTGGCGCGAGCGTTCGGGCCGGTGACCGGGGTCGAGCCGTCGGTCCGCATGCGCGAGCAGGCGCAGGAGCAGGAGCAGCATCCGGGCGTGCGGTACGTGGCAGGCTCCGCCGAGGACATGCCAGTTCCCTCGGGTAGCGCCGACTACGCGCTCATGTTCCTGTCCTGGCACCATGTCCAGGACAAGCCCCGAGCGGTCAGGGAACTGGCCAGGGTGGTCAAGCCGGCCGGGAGGCTGCTACTGCGCGCGAATTTCAGCGACCACCATCCCGAGCCGTGGTGGCTGGACCACTTCCCTCGCGGCCTTGAGGTGGACACCGCCCTGTTCCAGCCGCTGCACGAGGTCATCGCGATGTTCACGGAGGCCGGTTGGCGTGTCGCCGAATTCGGCCTGGTTACCCATTTGTCCGACGGCACTCGCGCCGACATGCTCGAACGGCTGCGTTTGCGTACCCTCTCGTTCTTCGCCCAGCTCAGCGCCGATGAGGTGGAGGCCGGCCTGCGCAGCATCGAGGAGGCCGTGTCCGGCGATCCCGACGCCCCATCGCCCGCGCTCTCCGAGCCGCTGCTCACCCTCGAACGACGCTAGCCAGGTCAGAGCCAGCTTCCTGCAGGTCGAGGACGCGGGCTCTGACTCGTCGGGTGGGCATGATCGGGCACACGGCGCGTCACGGTGTGGCGTCTCGCGGCAACGGGTGGTCGCGGCCCACGTCACCACGCTAGCCAATGCGACCCTCTGCCTGCCCGTGCAGGTTCCAGTAATAGGTGCGCAGAATGTCCCCGTCGGGAGTCAGTCGTTGGGATCCGGCTCTCCACCCCAGCCGTTCGTAGAAACCGGCTGCTCCTAACGGCCCCACCGACGTCTGCAACTCGGCCCACGTCGCGCCGACGGTCCGGACGTGGTCGATGAAATGGGCTACCAGCCGCTCACCGATTCCGCTCTTGCGCCAGCCCGGGTGCACCGCCAGCGCGGTGACGACGGCGACCTGCGGAGAGGCGAACGACTCGGGTTCTGCTTGCTCTGCCTGGCGGTGGAGCAAGCGGCGTGCCCACGGGCGGAACCGCGATCGCAGCAGGCGGGCCGCAACGCGAGGCCGGGCAAACAGCGCGACGCATCCCGCGCCCGCGAGGGACGCCATCGTGCGCCGGTCCGCCGTCAGCGCGGTCGCGTGCGCGACCTGGTCGCTGGTGCCCAACAGGAATCCGACAACCTCGTCCGGGGCAGCCGCCGGGTCAATGACGACGTAGCCGACGCCGTGCCCCGAGTCGAGGAACGTGCGTTGCCAGCGACGGACAAAGCGGGCACCGAGCGACGGGAAGACCCCGAACGGTAGGAGACCAACGTGGGCACGGGACGTGGCTGGAAGGTCTTCGTCCGTCATCGGCCGCAGGACGAGCTGGCCGCGAGCTGGATCGGTTGCCGCAGATTCGGAGATCGGCAGTGATGCCGTGGTGCTGACGTCGGGACTGCTCTTGATCCTGCGGAGGAAGCGCATAACCTCGACAACCTCGATGTCAGGGCGGAGATTCGACCCGCCGCAGGTCACCCACCTCGTCTTGCTGGTACATCTCCCCGGCCCTGGGGCTTTCCCTTGAGGCACCCCGCATGCCACCACCACCGTCCTGCCTCCACGTCGGCGCAGCACGTCGGCGCCAGCGTCCGCGTACCCGCGTCCCCTGGTGTTATGCATGCTGTGAAAGCTGGCAGAGCGGCTGAACTGGTTGATCGACCTGGGCTGCCTGTACCACCAGGTCCGACAGGCTGGTCAGTACGACGCGAATCAACCCGAAAGTCATCTGATTCCGTGGACCGGACTGCTCCTATCCCGTCTCTTCCTCGTCGGAGAGACCGTGACCGACGAGGACGGCCGCCCGTGGCGGCTCGGGACGCACCAGCCGGCGACCGACAAGAAAGTCCCATGCCTGCTGGACGACCGACGGCGGCATGGCGGGGAGGGCGAGCTCCGCAGCCGAGAGCCCGCGCGGCACGGTGAACAACTGGAGCAGGGGCACCAGGACGTCCGGAATGAGATATAGCCGGCCGTCGACCCGCCGGAAGGCGAACCGGCCGGGTCGGTCGGAGTTGGTGCGGCTGTACCAGTAGTGGTAGCGGTACTCCTCCATCACGTCGGATTCGGGGCGGCGGATCACCGTGCCGTTGAGGACGTAGCGCGCCTCGCGGTCCGGCTGCACGGGGCCCACCACCCTCATGATGTCCATGCCGTACCGGTCCTGGTAGAGGTACGTGTGCGCGCAGTCGGTCCCACCCACCCAGGGTCGTCCGAGGTCGTTGTTTGTCAGAGCCGCCTTCGCCTCCTCGAGTGCGGTCAGCTCCTCGTCGTCCAGTGTGCCGCCGACCTGCTCGAAGCTCAGGGCCCGGGCGATGTCGTGATCGGGATACGGCATGAGGTTGCGCAGCCCGAACCGCTCGGGATCCTTCGCCACGATCGCCCCGGCGGTGAGCATGAAGGTGCCCAGCCCGCCGAACGTCCACCTGTCTCGGTGCTCGCGGAGAAAGTTGATCGACTCCATGGCCTCGGCCGCCGTCTCCGACGGAAAACCGGTGAACCCCATCATCTGTACGCCGATACCGGCCTGCGTCATGGCATCGATCGTCTGTGACACCTGTGCTGGCGTGGTGCCCTTGTTGATCAGGTTGAGAATGCGTTGGTTGGCGGATTCGAAGCCGACCGAGACCGAGACGCACCCACTGCGCTTCAGGGTGCGGCACCGCTCGACCGACCAGTACTTCTCCAGGCGAATCTCGGCCCCCCACCGAAAGTCCAGACCGGACTCGACCACGCGCTCGGCGAATTTCAGGATCGTCGCCGGTGCCAGTACGTCCACCGAAAAATAGATGAACTTGGCAAACTTGGAGATCGCTCCGACATCGGAGACCATTTTGTCGACCGGGTCCTGGCGCCACGGGCTGGTCGGACTGTCCCCGTTGAGGCCGTAGTCGCAGAACGTGCACTTGTTCCAGTAGCAGCCCCGGGTCGGGGAGTAGTAGACGAACGGCTCCGGGCTCAGGTATTTCTCCCACGGCAGCGTCGAGTAGTCCGGCGTCGGCAGGGCGGCGAGCTGCTCGTACTTGAACATCGGCAGGGCCCTGCCGATTCCGTGCCTCGGGTGGAGTCGAACGTTGGGATGGCCGCTGGGCATCCGGCCCGCGTCGAGGGCGTCGAGGATCTCGACGTACGCGGTTTCGCCCTCGCCGACCACGAGTGCGTCGAACACGTCGAAGATCTGGAACACCATGTCCTGGTCCGTGGCGTACTTCCAGACGTCGGCGACCTCGGTGCCCCCCGCCACCAGGAACGCGTGCGGGAGCGCCCGGCGGATCAGCCGCGCCATCCACAGCGCGAACGGCAGTTGCGAAACGAACGTGACGTTGATGCCGACCACATCGTGGCCACCGGCCACCAACCGGGGGATCAGCTCCTCGCTGTAGTACGGGGTGAACGGGTTGCTCAGCCGGGCGAGCATCGCCTCGTCGGTGAGGTCCCGGACGGACGACAGGTTGAACCGGTCGTACGGTTGGAACTCAAAACCGTTGTGGAACTGGCCGGGTAGCCCGGCCGCTCCCAGCGTGTTCATCCAGCCGGTGACGGTTTCGACGGCGTGCTGGTACTGCGAATAGTCGTAGAACCGCACGGGGTCCTGTAAGACCCGAACGGCCTCGGCCGTCTGCTCGGGTGAGACCTGGCCGGCACGCAGCCGCATCGCGGCGGCTGCGACGGGCGACATCCGGTCGGCGAACGCGGAGGCGTCCGATGCCTGCCGGATCAGCCAGTCGTACGACACGTCGGTGTAGGAGTGGTGGAAGGCCTCGATGTTGGCGTCGATGATGGTGGCCGCCGCCTGTCCGTGCGCCCGGGCATAGGAGTCCAGGTAACACAGCGAGTGGTACCCACAGGTCGGGTCGGTCAGCGGCGGATAGATCAGGACCGGACGCATGTGTTCCTCCTGGCGGGGTGCGGATCAGCCGTTGCGAGTGCTAGCCGCGAAGCGATTCCATCCGCTCCCTGATGGACCTGACGGCGGCATCGAGGTCGTCTGCGTCGAACCGGACCTCACTGGCGTGCACGGTTCCACGGCCCTCGACCTGGACCGGAGTGTCGGGCTCCAGCGTCACCGTCACGGCGGTGCCGCTCATGCCCGGGACCGCCACGACCTCGTCCGTGACGGAGACGAGCCCCTTGTACTTGTCGTGGGTCTCGCGCCGTACGGCGCGGACTGAGCCGACGTCGACCGAGACCGCCGCCAGGTGTCCCATGCGGAGCACCAGGCGATGGGCGTCGACGTAGTGGGGCCGGGTGTGTACGGCCGAGTAGAAGCCGAACAACCACTCGACGCCGAAGATGGCGAGGATGAGCAGGACGATGCGCAGCCAAGCCCACGGTACGAGCAACTCCACGAGAAGGATCTCCACCGGAGCCAGGACGATCATCACGATGAGGAACGCCTTGTGGGCCGATCCGTACCGGATGACGGTGCCGCCCGCCGGTACGTCCTTGCGTCCGCGTACGAGCATGATCATCGACAGGAGGCCACCGATCTCGTGGCGGAGTAGCGTGACCATGGGTTGAGGGAGCACGGTCCCGGCCGCCTGGAGGAACGCGTCCCACCGCCCCACACCCGCCTGACGCAACCGCCGGTACATGACCCGAGCGGTGACGGCGAGGGCGAGCGCCAGCACGCCGCAGAGCGCCTCAAGCCCGATCGCGATGATCACCGCGTCACCTAGGTCGAGCACCCCGGTCACGACCAGCAACAACTCGACGGCGATCACCGCCACGGCCGTCCACTTGAGCAGCCGCACCCCGCTGTGCTTCGACATGGTCATCGGTCGACCCCATCGGCCGTCGGCATGGTCAGGGCAGCGCGGGCCCGCATCTCCGCCCCGCATTGGCTGGATCCCATACGTTTCCCATCAGTCACAACGATAGATCTCTCTATTCTGACAGACGGGTGAGTACGACCAGGTCCTGCGACCGGCACAGTCCATTGGGAATGTATCCCAATACGCCGAAACGCCGGCCCCACGTCTCGCGGACGTACCCCTCCGTGTGGAAGCAACTCTGGTACCAGGAGGGCAACCCGCCCGTTCCGCCGTCGTCAAAGTAATAACAGCCGGCTTCCTCCACCCGGGCGACGACCTCCGGGCCGGCGAGTTGAAGCGCGGTCTTTCCCAGCAACGAGATCATGAGGATTCCCGAAGGCTTCAGCATTCTGCCCAACTCGGTCAGCCAACGATCCTGATCCTCCGGCATGAGATGCGTGAACACGGAGACGGCGTAGACGATGTCGAACGTCTCGTCCGCGAACGGTGCCGGCGGAACACGCTCGACCGTGTCGAAGCGACCGTAGTCACCCAGGTTCTCGGCGCACCAGGCAACCGCTTCGGCGTCGACATCGACGCCCTGGAAGCGCACGCCTCGATCGACCTCCTCGTGGAAGTGTCGAAGGACCCGCCCGCACCCGCATCCGAAGTCGAGGACGGACACCCCGGACCCGGTGAACGGACGGCCGGCGGCCCGCGCCGTACGGCGCAGGTCGTCTGCCGCCATGCGACCGATCGACTCGAACACCGGTTCGCTCTCCAGAGCCGTCACCCGGACGCGCAGAGCGGCCGGGGGAACGGGTGGGCGCGACCGGGTGGTGGTCTGCTCTTCAGCCAAGGTTCGGACCTCCAGGTAGGGGCCTCGCGGCTACCGAGTCGGATTCGACACGGGAGCCGGCCGATATGGTCCAACTGTCTTCCGCGACCAGCCAACTGTCCCCGGCCAGTCCTTGTTCGACGTAGGCGTAGGGCAGTGTGCCGTAACCCCGATCGCCCCATTCCGTGCCCCAACTGTTGCGTACCCGGAAATGGCGGCGAGCATCGTCGAGTCCGACGAGCAGAGCGATGTGCCGACCCAGCGATCGTTCGTCTTCCTTGGGCAACGGAATGACACCGGTCTCGAAGGCGGCGAATTGTGAGACGTACAACGGGAATTCGCACGCCACCGGGAGCCCCGCGACGATCGCGGCCCGTAGGACGTCGAGGTACACCGACGGGACGACCTCCTCCCGTCTGATTCGCCAGGAGGTGACGTCCGACGAGCAGCCCGCCGACGCCGCGAGATCAGCCGGCGGGTCCGCGTCGACTGACGACGCGGTCCACGGCCAGGCTGCCTCGTCCGGCATCCCGAACCGCTGCCACGCGACGATGCTGGAGTCGATGTGCGCACCACGTCGGTCGGGGGAGCCCATCAGTCGACGCGCCATCCGGTAGTTGAAGAGCACCGATGGCCGCACGATCGTCTGGCGGGCACGCCGCGCGAAGTAGGCCGCGAGCGCCGTCACCACCGCCGCGGTGCAGAGCGGCACCGTTCCCTGGTTGATCACCGGGGGGAACCAGTCGTCCAGCGCGACGTGACCGGAGGCGTCGAGCGGTTCCGCCGGCCACGGCGGCGCAATGTCGACGCCTTGCCAATGGAACGGAGCCGGGTCGCGGCGAAAGCGACCCGGCGCCTCAGATTCCGCCGACACGTTCGGCGGCCCGCTCGGCGTGTATCACCTGCATGACCTTGGACAGCCGCTCGTCGCGCATGAGGACCGCGGTCCGAAAGTCGCGGAGGGCGTCTGGCGAGAAGTCCGTGGTCGGACGCCGTTCCGGCAGGAAGTGGCGGTACCGGTCCTCTCCCTGGACGAGCAGCGCGCTGTCCGGCCCGTGTAGCGGACGGATCGACGGCGCGAGGTAGTCCACCGCGAAACAGATCCGCTCCTCGTCCGTGGAACTCGGCCCGCTGCTGTGCACCGTCGTGGGCTGGTGGAGCGACGCCTGGCCGGCCTCGATCTCCACGGCGACCACATCCTCGTCGCGTACGTCGTAGTCCGCCTGCTCGCCCTGCATGAGGCCGGCGAGCGTGCGGTTGACAAAGTCGTGGCGGACGAGGCCGGCCTCGTGTGACCGTCGGCAGTACAGCATCGTGCCGTTGCGGCGGCTCGTGCGGGTCAGGGCGAGCCAGATGCGCACCACGTTGCCGTCGGCCCCCTCCCACCCGAAGTACGGCGCGTCCTGGTGCCAGGCCAACCGGCTGTTGCTGTGCCCTGCCCGGACGAACAGGTTGGTCGACCAGACCAGGAGGTCCGGCCCGACGAGGCTGGTCGCGATGGCCAGCAGTCGAGGGTGGTGGACCAACGTGTCCGCCCAGCGCGCGACCAGATGGATCTTGGGGTAGTTCCATCGGCGTTTCAGCAGGCCACCGGCTCGGTCGGTCACGGTGCGGTAGGTGCGGTAGGCGGCGATCGTCTCGTCGACCTCCGCTGGCGTCAGCACGTTGACGGGCAACAGATAGCCCTGCTGCCGGAAATGATCAACTTGCTCCGGGCTAAGCCGGGAGAGCGACTCCGCCACGATGCACCCCCAGCGCCCGCTCGATCTTCCGTGCCTGGTTGCTGGCCAGATACTCCCGCATGGCACGGAGCAGCAGCCGGGCATCGTCGGCCTTGGCGTCCGGCGCGGAGGTGGCGAAGTACCGCGACAGCGCCGCGTGCTCGGGGTCGGGTACGGTGCTTCGGATGGCGAGCAGCGCCGCGCGTGCTGTTCGCTGCGGGAAGTAGGTGTCCTTCGCCGCTTGCAGGAACGCCTCGGCGGTCGCCGGCAGCACGACGCCGGACTCCAGCGCGGCCTTGATGGCGAAGCGCAGGTTGACCATCGGTTCGGAGACGGGCGCTCCGGTCTCCTCGTCGAAGGCGATGGCAACCTCGTCGTCCGCGTCCACCTCACCCGTACGGTAGGCCTCGAAGATCTTGCCGATCCCGACCATGCCCCAGTGGTGGCACTCCGCAGCCCGCAGTGCGCCCATGCTGGAGGAGCCGAAGACCTTGACACCGCGGTCGACGAGCTCCAGGACCTCCTTCGGCGACACGCACAGGGTCGACAGGAACTTGCCGTCGACGATGCCGATGGCCTTCGGCAGTTCGGGTCGACGCAGAAGTTCCCCCAGGTCGCCCCGTGCGATCGGCGGCAGGTACTCCGCGTCGAGTTCCTTGGCCGCCTCCGCGCGGGGAAGACTCGGACCGAGATACACAACAGCACTCATCGGTGACTCTCCTTCAACGTGCGCTTGCGCTGGCGAGGGTGCGCTGCCGCGCCGAGATGTCCTGGACCGCGCGCTTCCAGGCGGCCGTCGCGCGGTCACCCAGCTTGCAGTGGTCCACTGCCCACGATTCGAGCCCAGGAACGATCATCCGTACGACATTGACCGGGATGTGCGGCGGTGAGAAGTCCACGACCACGGCCCGCCTGATGCCGGCGCCGCGCAGTCGACCCAGCATCAGCCGGACGTCGTCCATCACATCGTCGTGCTGGTACGTGGCGAGATCCGCGGCGTCCAGCACCTTGCCCATGGGCTTCCAGATCCAGGCACCCTTGTCGAACGTGGACGAGCGGCGCACGTGGTACATGTGCTTCGGCACATCGGTGCCCGGCAGGCTGATGTCCTCCCGCATTGCCTGGATGTCGACCACCCGGCCCTGCGCGCACTCGGTGATGGCCCGGATGATCGCCACCTCGGCGTCCGGGTGCGTGCCGAACCCGCCGTGCCCCTGCGAGACCGTCGGGCCCATGTCCTCGGCCGTGGCGGCCATGAAGGTCGGAATACCGAGGTCGTTGTTCAGTTGGATCACCCGCATCTCCAGCCCGGCGGCATGGATCTTCGCGATGAGCGACTGGGCGCGTTCCGGCAGCGAACTGACGGCCACGTGCGGATTGAGTTCCCGCAGGAAGCCCGTGACCTCGCGCGACTGCGCGGGCACCGCTGACAGGCCCTTTTCCAGCACCTGACAGAGTTGGCTGCTGAGCACCTCGCTTATCGTGATCGCGTCCCGCTCGATCACCTCGCACAGGGCGTGGCAGATCGCCTCCTCGATCGTGTTCCCCGAGGCCAGGCCGTTCGTCGTAGTGATCTTGTAGCAGGGTGCCTCGTGGAACTTCGGCGAGTAGCAGGCACCGTCCTGCGGGACGAGCACCTCCTCCTCGTTCAGCAGGTCGTACCCCAGGGTCCAGGAGATCGGGAGATCGTCGGCGTAGTAGGGGGCCAGCTCGAAGACGTACTCGCCGGGGTGCATGACGGACCTGCCCTCCGCGACGAGTTCGTCGTACGTCGCGATCGCGTCGGGACGCCGGGGCAGCCAGGCGGAGAAGCGTTCGATGCCCTCCATCGCCGCCGAGGTCTTGGCGTCGATCGACGTCAGGCCCTTGCCGTTGTAGACCGAGATGATGTCGTTCGAGCGCGGCGAGATCGCGTTGTAGACGGGGATGCCGATCCGGTCCAGCCCGGTGATGTCGGCTACCCGGGTGATGCCGGCGCGTAACAGGTGCGGCGTGATCCGGGCGTACGTCTGCGCGCTGGTCACCTCCCGATGGGTACCGACACCGTTTACCTTCGGTGCGCTGGTGCGTAGCTTCACAGCGTCTCCTCCCCGTCCAGCACGATGCGAGCGCGACCGTCGCCCTCGTAGTGATAGGTCAGCGTCAGTTGGTCGCCGGGCTTCACCCGGTGCCCGTCGGCGAACGCCCACCCCGCGGTGAACCAGTGGCTCCGGTCACCGCCGTCCCATGGCGCGGTCGAGAGATAGGTGGTGGGCCCGATCCGACCCTTGAAGAAGACGATGGCGGCGTTCACCACTCCGGAACGGGACACCGGCACCGTCACCGTGTTCGCGAACTTGCGTACGTCGGTGTGCAGGTCGAGGGTGTACAGCGGCACCGGCTCGGACATCCGTTCCCACTCCTGAACCTTCTCCGGACGCTCGTAGAACCCGGCGATCCGCTTGGTGTCCTCGTCCAGCATCGGCGAGAAGTCCATCCCGAACCGGTCCTGCCAGCGGTCGATGTGCTCGGGCAGGACACGGTGCCGCGCCCGCATGTCCTCCGGCATGTGGGCGAGGTAGACATAGGTTTCGAAGGACTCGGGAATGAGCCGGGCGTCCGGGGTCAGCAGCCGACGGCGGGCGTCCTGCAGGTTCTCCCAGATCACCATGTCGAGGCAGTCGTTGCCGACGATGTCGGTGGTCAGCACGGTCGCCCGCTCCGGCAGTTCCGTCGTCGTCGACCAACCACGGATCATCGTCACCCGGTCGGCGTAGCCGTTGTGCGCGATGACCTTGGAGGCGAGGTCTCCGGAGCGGGCGGGCTCAAGGGCGTACACGTGCCGGGCGCCCGCCCGGGCAGCGGCGATCGCCAGGATTCCCGAGCCGGTGCCGAGGTCCAGGACGACGTCGTCGGGAGTGACGGTCTCCTCGATCGCCTTGATGAAAAGGCCCTTGCGTAGCGGGTCTTCCAGGATGGCGATGTTCAGGTACGCCAGCCCGTACCCGCCGATCGGGAACATCAGGTCGGTGAAACCGTCCGGATCCTCCGTCGTCAGGATGCCCGTGTTCACCATGGCGGTCAGCGTGCCGATGAGTTCCTCGACGGCACGGTGACCGGTCAGCCTCGGACGCAGCCGCTGGATCCCCTCGGCCAGCGTGCGCGGCTCGTAGAACACGTCAAGCAGCGACATCGCGTGGTGACCGAACTCGAAGATTCGCCGGTCGTGGTGGATCCGTACCTGATGGGAACTGTCCACCTCGACGAGGAGTTCGGGAACGCGACGTAGCACGGTGCTGGTACCTACGGACATGTCAGTCCCCCATATTCTCTGCGTCAATTCCTTGATGGTCGTGCGCTGCGCCGCTGGCGGCCTGCACCAGTGCGTGCAGCAACGCGGGCCGGTAATCCCCCATGGAGCCCGGTTCCGACGTGTCGCCGGCGACCGCCAGACCCTCCACGGGCTCTACGACGGTGAATCCGTCGTCCCTGAGCTGCTGTACGTTGCGGCGCACCGCCGGTTTCTCCCACGTGGTGGCGTTGGTCGACGGAACGACGATCACGGGGCAGGAGAGCGCCATGAGCGTCGACGTCGCCAGGTTGTCCGCGATACCGTTCGCCAGCTTGCCCACGAGATCCGCCGTGGCCGGCAGCACGATCGCAACCTGGGCCCACTCCGCCAGCGACACGTGCGAGCGGGCGTCGGCGGGCATGTCGTCCCAGTCGACGTACACCTCGCAACCGGCCACGCGGCGGATCGAGTCCATGGTGACGAGCCGGGTGGCCATCGGAGTCAGGACAACGCGGATCTGGCGCAGCCGGAGCCGGCTCTTGAGCCACAGCAGGATGTGCGGCAGACCCAGCACCGCGACGGAGCAGGATCCGAACACCATGAGCCGGACCTCGCTCAGGTCCTGTCGCGCCCCGTTCACCGGCCGCCGTCCCCGAGCAGATCCGCCAGTTCGCGCCACCGCTCGGTCACGCTTGCCACCACCGGTGCGACGTGGGCCGCCGAGCCGACCGCGACGACGCCTTGCGCGTAGTGCTCCAGCAGCCTCTCCGCGACCAGCGCCGGGAGCCGGTCGGGGCGGAGATCCTCCGCCACGGTGGTGTAGCCGGCGAGGAAGCGGCGCACCAGGCCGGGAAGCCGGGCGCCGCCGGTGCCCACGGCAGCCGCCTCGACGAGCTCCGCGATGAAGAAGGCGAGGTCGCGGTCCGGATCGCCGACGCCGGCCTCCCGCCAACCCAGAACCACCGGACGGTCCAGCGTCACCATCAGGCCGGACGAGAACCGGCCGTGCACCAGGCAGTCGCGTCGCGTCGCCCGGCCCGCCGCTGAGGCGGCCGCCGCCAGGACCCCGCAATCGCCCTTGACCAGGTCGGCGCGTGCGGCGGCCACCTCTGCCGTGACCGGGGACGCCGCCGTCAACCAGGCCGCGTGGCGCCGGACAGGCAGGAACGACACCTCGGCCACCGGTACGGAATGCACCCGGCCGAGGAAGACGCCGAGCGCCTCGCACGCGTTCTCCCATGGTCCCGCGTCCGCGTCCGGGGGAGCCCCGAACAGGGCGTCACACAGCAGTGCGGGGGAGGGGAGCGCCTGCCAGGCCGCCAGATCAGGCTGGACAAGCTCGGGCAGTGACGCCACCGCCTCGCCACTCGGTACCGCGCCGGAGACCTGCCGCAGTTGGCCGGCGTCCAGGTAGTCGCCGGGGGCGAGGGTCTGTTCGAACCATCGATATCCGTGCGCGGAGCGCACACAGCGGCGTGCCACGAACGGGCCGTCCATCGAACGTACGGTTGTCGCCGTCGCGGCACCGGTTGTCACAGCGGCACTCCGAGCAGCGGTCGAGGCGCCTCGTACGGGCGCTCGATCGACAGGCCCTCCTGGCGGAACCGCTCGGCGACCGCTTCGACCCGGCCGGCCAGGTCCGTGACACCGCGGGAGTGGGCGGCGACGAGTCCCTCCGCCACCAGGGTGCACCGGTTCTCGCCGAAGCTCACCGTACGCCCGCGCACCTGCGGTTCGACCGCGAACGAGATGCCCGGCAGCAGCGGCTTGACGAAGCACGGCCGGTCGTCCCTGAGCCTGCCCGTGAGCTGCCCATGTATTTCCGGCACCACGGATTCGTGCTGGAGCCAGTCGACCTCGCGCAGGTAGAGCACACCGGCGTCGCGGCGGACGTAGGCGGTCGGATGGTTGGCCAGCTTGAAGTTGAAGGGGATCTTGCGGCGGTTCAGTGCGGTCGTCACGACGCGCATCACGTCCGGTGCCGCTTCCGGCCCGGCCAGTGTGAAATAGACGCGGACCATCGTCTGCTCGTCGGACTTGTGCGGGGGGCCCTCGTCGCCCACGGCCATGTACCAGCCGAGCACCGCATAGCGCCGGCACGGCGGCAGGACGACCGAGACCTCGGCGTCTACCTCGATCGGACCGTCGTGGATCATCTCGGCGGCCGTTGCCAACACCGTGATGCCGTCCTTCTCGACCAGCCAGTCACCGCCACGGACCCCACGGATGCGCCACCCCGGCACGCGGTACCCGCCGCCCGTGTTCGCCGCGTGGATCAGCTCCGTGAATTCGTAGTCCTCGTGGTCGACCAGGGCGGCGGCCACCTTGCCGCCGCCGATCAGCAGACGGGCGGCGGCGTCGTCACCGGCGTAGTAGGTCAGGTAGATCACGCGGGACAGGTAGGACACCACGGGGTAGTCCGACCGCGCCTCCATGTCGCGCGGTGGCGTGAGTCGGCCGAACCGTGGATGCGAGAAGGTGCTCTCGTCGAGGATCACCACCTCGTCGGCGATCCGCCGGACGACGTCGAGGTATACCGTCATTTCATGATCACCTTTGGGGTCGGGTCGGCGATGAGTCGCTTGCCGTACAGCAGGCACAGATGACCGACCTGGGTGAGCATCCCGAGCTGCTGCAGTCGCATCGCGGCCTGGAGTAGCAGAGCGACGCCGGCATACCGCAGGATGCGCAGTTCGGTGTCGCTGGGAATGCCCGCGAGCGTGCGGTAGGCGTTCAGGAACGTACGGGCGTTGCGCCGCGCCGCGTTCAGGACCTCGCCATTGCCGTGCCGGCGAACCGAGTCGACCAGGAACTGGCCGACCAGGTAACCGACGTCGTAACACGGGTCACCGAACCCGGCGAGCTCCCAGTCGATGAGCCGCACCGGACATTGCGCCTCCGGGCCGCGCGGAAAGAGAATGTTGTCGTCGCGGAGGTCGTAATGGACGATCGTGTCCGGCCGCCACTGCTCGTGCAGTTCACGGAATTCCGGCTCCAGCTCCTGCATGACCCGCAGATACACGTCGAAGTCGAGCCCCGCGCCGTGGGCATACTCGTACGGGGTCAATAGCGTGGATGTCGGCACCGGGGGATGGAGCAACCACTCCGGGTATTTGCGGTAGGCGTCCTGGATCGGCGCCTTGTGCAGGTCGGCGAGGGCGGCGGCCAGGTTCACCAGGTGCCTGATGTCGACCGCCGGATCGCGCTGTATCAGTTCACGCAGACTGTCGCAGTCCTTGACCACGTCCAGGGCGATGGCGCGGGTGCCGGCGCTGCGCCCGACGATCTGCGGCACCGCCTGTCGGGCCCGAGGCGTCAGCTCCAATTCCTGGAGCATGCCCAGCACGATCCGCTCGTAGTCGTTGTCCAGTTCCGTGTCAGTGTCCGGGAACTTCACGAGACGCGCCGTGCCGTCGTCGAGCTCCACCATGAGAACGACCCGCCGCGAGGCGCACCGTTCCACCCGAACTATCCGGTCCTTTGTGAGGCCCAGCATGGCCAGCACCGTGTAATCGGGCTGGAAATTCTCCACGCTGTTCCCGATTTGACGCGGTGCCGGGCGCCGACCCGGGCGCGGGGTGAAGAAACCCAGCGCCCGGGCGCGCAGAAGCTCGAGTGCCCCTGTACTTTCAGTCATGGTTTTGAATTAGCAGTGGGTCGCAGGCGTGACGACGACGGAAACGAAAGTGCCCTGGACGCCCTCGTCCGGGTTCATCCCGACCTGCTCCTCGAGGAACTTCTGGAGTTCCTCGGGGGAGACCCCGGCCAGCTCGCTGAACGACGCGTCGATCGAGTCGATCGCGGCGGCGGTGTTGGACTCGTCAGCCTGGATCTGGCTGATGAGGTCGTCGATGTTCGGGGCTGGTGCGGTCATTCCGTTCCTCCCATTCAGAGTGTCAGCCCGCGATGGGCTGGCGAAAATCATCCTGGCACGGCATCGCATGGCGAACGCGTTGGACGCAAGCGGGCCGCCGTTCCGGGACCGCCGTACACGATGATTGAGACAGCAATGTGCCACGGCGGCGCGAAAGTCGCCGTCGTGTCGCGAAGATGTGGAGAGTGGACGCGCTCGGGTGCTACACCGAATCGTCGTCGCGATGCAGAATGGACCTGTGCAATTGCTGGAGCATGGCACCGGGCTGCACCCCGAGATTGCGGTCCAGCATCCGCCAGAATTCCTGGTACGCGTTCAGGGCCGCGCCGATGTCGCCGGAACGGTAGTAGGCGCGCATCAGGTGGGCCCAAAGGCCCTCCCGCATCGGGTTCTCCGCCAGCAGGGCACGGATTTCCGGGATCAGGAGCCGGTGTTCTCCGAGGCGGAGCTGGAGCGACAGCAGGTCCTCGTGGGCCACCAGTCGGAGCTGGTTGAGGGCGTCGAGCTGTGCCCGCAGGATGTCGGCCACCGCCAGATCGGTGTGCCCGGCGTCGCCCCGCCACAGTCCCAACGCGAGTCGCAGAGTTGCCGCGGCGTTGGTGGTCGCCCCGGCGCGGGTTTCCTCGCCCGCGTGGCGTACGAGGCGCACGAACACGTCGGCGTCCAACTCCATCGGGTCGACGCGCAGGCGGTATGAACCGCCATCTGACTGCCCGCCCCGCTTGACCGACGAGAGTCTCGGCACGTTCGGATCGGCGAAGTCGAGCGCCTTGCGTACCCGGGCTACGTAAGATCGAATATTCGAACGCGCCGAGTCCGGCGGGGTGTCCCACAGCAGTTGACTCAATTGCGTCTGGGTCACAAACTGGTTTGCCCGCAACAACAAAATAGCAAGCGTACCTCGGGCCTTGTTTTCCGAGAGCCTCCGCTCGACGCCCTCGTTACGGCTCGGATCGGCGCTCCAGACCACCACGGGGCCGAGCAGGCCAAATCTTAGCGCGGGCGAGTGGCCGTCCCATACCACTGGTCTCGGAGTCCGGTCATCCGTTGACCCGAAAATTTGCACTGGTGGTGACGCAATTCCGTGTCGGCTCACGTGACTTCCCCCGTCGTCGTGTCTGCGAGCTTCGATGTAGATTGCAGCGCCGGCGCAATAGATCATACATGTCTCTTCACCTACCGGGGCGGCCCAAGCCTGCCTCGGAGCGGGCATGTAGGTTGATTTCCCCAGCTCAGCCGGTGTTTCAGGAACGTTTACTTTGTTAATTGATCTTCGTCTTCGCCCATTGTGGCTGTGAGCGTGGACTTGGCAGAAACGGCGTACGTGGGACCAGGTGGCAAATTGGACGAAAGGCCACACGGCGGGTTGGGCTGTGTGCCTCGGGAGACGGCGGATGCCGTGTGGGCTGACGGCAACCGGATCGCGGCGACAGGGGGCGGTGGCTGCGGCGATGGCGAGGCGGGTGGGCCGGGTGCCGGCGAGGGTGACGGTCGGCGTGGTCAGCATGATCGCGAACTCCCAGGTGCCGGGGCGGCGCCGTGGGTCTCCGCCCGCCGTTTCGGCGGATACGTCTGCCGATCGATGAATACCCGCCTGCGCGGTCCGTGGGCCTGAAGAGCGCGCCGCGGCCGGCAGTTCCGCTCCCAAGCTGCCGGAATGCTGCCGCCACGTGTATCGCCATCTGCCGCCCCTGCCGATGGGGCTGGTGTGTCGATCCGATCGGATTTCTCCTGCTGTCGCTGTGCTCCGCCTGACCGAACCGGTCTGACCGGCAAGCATCGAGGCGGGGACCCTGGCATATGGGGAATCCGTGCGGGTGATCGCAGTAGACATACCTTCGGATCATGACAACAAAGCCTGCCGCGAGGTCGGTCCGGCAGTCGCGCTCACTTGTATCGCGTAGCATCCGCAACGGTCTGAACGCCACCCCCGAGACCACTCGCAATGCGTACGCCATGCAATGTGACGAAATGATGTGGCATTGACATCAGTCGTTGTGCATGTTTAGCTCTTTTGTGCCGACGTCGATCAGGTCGATAGGCCGTCTCGGTCTCCGTTTCCCGAACCGTCACTCAGGCTGGTGGAACCCGTGTAGCCCGACGTCGGGCCGGCCTGCTGCCAAAAACCACCCGAGGTGAAGGAGGAACACATGCTCCGCGCTGCTGTTGCCGCATCAATCGCGTCTCTGTCGCTCCTCGTACCGAGCACCGCACACGCAAGCGAAGCCCCGCCGCAACTCGCTGTCTCGCCAGCTACCGCGTTGACGGACGGCCAGACGGTGGAATTGGATCTGGCGAACTTCACTGCGGGCCACACCGTATTTCTGGTGCAGTGTGGTTACACCGGGCCGGTCTGCGACATCGGCGCGGCCGCACTGGCGACGGTGGACGAGAACGGCAACGCCACGTCGACCTTCACCGTTCGCCGTGAGTTCACCGGATTGGCCCCCGATCAGACGCCCGCCTCAGTGAACTGTGCGGTCACCGAATGCGGCATCGTGGCGATCGACGAGAGTGACCCCACCATCGGCGCCGAGGCAGTCATCAGTTTCGCCTCCTGATCGGCACGCCGTTCCGACGCCCAGACCTGCCGGATGGCGTCATGAACCGTGCCTAGTCTCTCGACCGGGCGCCGAGACGATTCTCTCGGCGCCCGGCAGCCGGCAACTCGTCCCGCTGCTCGAAGAGGTCCGCGTGCCCAGACCAGCCCCACTCCGTCATGCGGACACGGCAGCTTCCTCGGCGGCGAGGCGCGCGGATCGGGCGGTTCCCCACTCACCGAGCGGCCCCAGGGCTTCGTTGAGCGACCTGCCGTGTTCGGTGAGGGAATACTCCACCCTCGGCGGGACCTGGCGGTACACCTCGCGGTCGACCAGCCCGTCCTCCTCCATCTCGCGCAGGTGCTGGATGAGCATCTTCTCGCTCACGCCGGGCAGGCCACGCTTCAGCTCGCCGAAACGGCGCGCGCCATAGCTGGCCAGTTCCCACAGGATGAGCGACTTCCACTTTCCCGACACCACGTCCATGGCGGCGTCGATGCCGCAGATGTACGGCCCGCGTCTCGCACCCGCTGTCATCGGATCCTCCCGAGATATCCCTGGTCCCGCCTAATACTTACCTCGAAGTGAGTATTGAACAAATTAGTAGGTACTTGTTCGACAGGGGAGTGCGGGCGGAGCATTGCCAGCGGCGCGCCAGTTCGGACCATCGGACAAAGTCGAAGGAAGACCTGATGACCTGCAACACCACGTTCCTGGGACTGGGGGCGATGGGCGGTGCGCTCGCGACGGCCTCGCTGGACGCCGACAGAACCATCATCGTGTGGAACCGCACACCTCATCGGGCAGAGCGCCTCGCCGGGCGCGGTGCCATCGTCGCCCGCACCGTCGAGGAGGCCGTCGAGGGTGACGGGGTGATCGTGGCATGCCTGCTCGATCACCGATCGGTGCACGACGTGCTCGATCCGGTCGCCGCGCGCCTGTCCGGTCGTACCCTCGTCAACGTCACGACCACGACGCCGAGCCAGGCCCGCGACCACCGCCTTCGAACAGCACCGCCCCCTGCTCGACCTCTGGGGCGAGAACAGTTACTTCGGGACCGACGCCGGCATGGCTTCCCTTTATGACCTGGCGCTCCTCGCTGGCATGTACACGATGTTCGCCGGCTTCAAGCAGGGGGCGGCGATGGTCGGGTCGGAAGGGGTGCCCGCGAGGGAGTTCGCCAGCCGGGCGGCACCGTTTCTCGCGGCCATGACCGGGTCCTTCGCAAGTGCCGCCGCCATCATCGACGCCCGGGACTACGCCGGCGAGGGCCAGCAGAGTCTGGAGTTCACCCAGGTCGCACTCGACGCGATAGTGCAGGCGAGCATCGACCAGGGGGTGAGCGTCGAGGTGCTGCGTCCCGTGCACGACCTCGTACGCCGGCAGATCGATGCCGGGCACGCATCGCAGGGCTCCGACCGTGTTTTCGAGGAACTGAGGAGCGTCCGATGACCCCCACAGCCGACCTCAGCCCGGTGACGGTGATCGGCCTTGGGCCGATGGGCCGCGCAATGGCTGCCAGGCTGATCGCAGCCGGGCATCCCGTGACGGTGTGGAACCGTACGCCGAGCCGTGCGGCGGACCTCGTCGCCGCGGGCGCCACCCTCGCGCCCACCCCGATGACCGCCGTCGCCGCGAGCGACCTGACCATTTTCAGCCTCACCGACTATCAGGCGATGTACGACATCCTCGGTCCGACGCTCGCCGACGACGAGCACCGGGATGTCCTGGCTGGCAGGGTCATCGTCAACCTCAGCTCCGACACCCCCGAACTGTCCCGTGTGGCCTCGGACTGGGCGGCGAAACACGGGGCACGCTTCCTGACCGGCGGGGTGATGGTGCCCGCTCCCGTGGTCGGAACCCCGGACGCGTACGTGTTCTACAGCGGACCCGAGGACGTGTTCGAGACCCACGAACCGGTGTTGAGGTTGATCGGTGAACCGAGGTACCTCGGCGTTGACCCGGGGCTGGCACAGCTCTTCTACCAGGCGTACCTGGACGTGTTCCTCAGCACGCTGTCGAGCCTGCTCCACGCCACGGCGCTCGTCACCTCGGCTGGTGTCCCGGCGGCGGAGTTCCTGCCCGGTGCGCTGACCTTTCTTGCCGGCGTTCCGGCGATGATCGGCGACGGGGCCGAGGAGACCGCTCGTCGGCTGGAGGCCGGTGAACATCCCGGTGACCTGAGCACTGTGTTGATGATGGGAGCGACGGCCGACCACATCCTGCGTACCAGCGAGCAGGCCGGCGTCGACCTTGAGCTACCCAGGGCCGTGAAGTCGCACTACGAGCGTGCCGTCGCCGCCGGCCACGGCACCAGCGACTGGACCGCTCTCTACGAGGTGATCAAGGCACGCGACTGACCCGAGTGGTGCTGGCGGCTCCGGTCCGTTGACCCGGCGTCGCCGGCAAACCGCTCTGGTTCGGAGGCACCGTCCTGCCGGTCCGGCCGGCCGCCGACGTGGAGCAAACGGCTGGCCGGCTTCGGCGGGGCCGGTGTGTCCTAACGAGAGTTCCGTTCCGGCGAGCGGTACGCGAGGGCCAGCCGGGCGAATCCCTCATCCAGGCTCACCGTCGGCGACCAGCAGAGTGCTTCCCGGGTCCGCCGTTGGTCGAACCAGTGCGCGGTGGACAACTGTTCGGCCAGGAAGCGCGTCATCGGTGGTTCCTCGGTCCGCCGCAGCGCCGACCAGAGGCGCTCGACCGCGGCGCCGCCTGCCTTCGCCACGCCCACCGGCACCCGTAGCCTCGGTGACGGTGCCCCCGAGGCGGCGCAGATGCGGTCGACCAGCTCGGCCACCGTCCGAGGCTCGCCGTTGGTCACCACAAAAGCCTGCCCGTGTACGGCGGCCTCGGGAGCCCGGTCCAGTGCGGCGACGATGGCGTCGGCGGCGTTGCTCACGTACGTGGTGTCGATGAGGGCGGTGCCGTTGCCGACCAGGGCCAGTCGTCCGGACCGGGCTCGCTCGACGACTCGGGCGACCAACTGGGTGTCACCCGGCCCCCAGACGAGATGCGGGCGGACCGCCACGACGGAGAAGCCCGGCGAGTCGGCCGCCAACGCGAGCAACTCGGCGCAGGCTTTGCTACGGGCGTAGTTGCCCCGGGTCCGGTCCGGATCGGCTGGGTCGGCACCGGCGCCGACCAGGGCGGTGCCGTGGTGGGCGACCGATGGCGAGGAAACCTGCACGAACCGCGTCACGCCAGCCGCCCGGGCGACGTCGAGCAGCGTGGCTGTGCCGCCGATGTTGGTCTGTTGAAACAGGGGCCACGCGCCGGTCATCGACACCTTCGCGGCCAGGTGGATCACCGCGTCGACGCCCTCCATGGCCGTGCGTACGGCGACCGGATCGGTGATGTCGCCGCGCTGCTCGTCGACCCCGGTCAGGCCGCTGGGTCGGCGCTGTAGGACGCGGACCTTGTCGCCGCGCAGCACCAGGGCGGTGGCGACGGCGCCGCCGAGCATGCCGCTGGCACCGGTGACAAGGACCTTCACCATCCGTCGAGTCTCCCGCCGGCGACCACCCGTTCCGCCCATCGGCTCAACCGGGTGCGGTCAATCTTCGAGTTGTGTCTGATGTCCGTGGGCATCGACGGGACAACCAACACGGCCACCACCGGTGGTGTGGCCACCGCGCGTACCGCGTCGGCCAGTTCCCGGCTCGCGAGCCTGGCCCGGCGTACGGGGGGCAGGGTTTCGACGATGACCACGACCTGCGCCGCACCTCGCGGTCCCACACCGACCACGGCGGCCCGCGCGACCTGCGGCAACGATTCCACCTGCTGCTCGATCCCGACCGGGGTGAGCACACCCTCCGAGGTGACGATCACATGGGCCAGCCTGCCCTGTACCCACAGCTTGCCGTCCGGGTCCAGGTAGCCGACGTCTCCGGTGCGGTGCCAGCCCGGGGTGCGGGAGCTGGCCCGCTCGGTGAGCCAGAGGGCGTCGTAGCGGTCCTTCACGTGCGCGGCCCTGACCATGATCTCGCCGGTCGGCCCGGGAGTGTCGTCGGGCTGCTCGGCGGGCACGCCGGTCGTGTCCAGGGCGGCGATCGCCACCCGCACACCGGGCAACGGCAGGCCGACGCAGACGCCGTCACCCGGTCCGGCGTGGACGATCTCGTCGAGGGTGATGTCGCTGACCGGCAGGACCTCGGTCATCCCGTACGGGGTGTGTGGCTGCGCCTTGGGCATCAGCGTCTGCGCCCGCGTGAGCAGTGCGGCGGGTACCGGCGCGCCCGCGCTGAGCAGCAGGGTGACCCCTTCCAGCGCGGTGCGCTGCCGGGCGTCCAGAGTGTCTCCGGTCTCGACCACGTTGCGCAACGCCGCTGGTGAGGCGAACACCGCCGAGGCGTCGATCGCGGCTGTCGCTTCGGCGAGGGCGGTCGCGGTCAACGTCCGCGGCGCGGTTGCCCTCATGTCCGGGATCGCCGAGGCGGCACCGAGGGCCGGCCCGAAAAGTGCGAACGGCGCGAACGCCGCCACGATTCGCGCATCGGCGCCCAGGCCGAGTTCGGACAGTGCGTCACGTATCGCGGCGAGCTGGCGGTGGGTGTAGACCGCGCCCTTCGCCGGCCCGGTGGAGCCGGAGGTGAAGAGCACCGCCGCGTCGTCGTCCGGTTCGGGCGCCGGGGGCAGCTCGCGGTCGCCAGCGCCCAGACGAGCGAGCCGGCCCAGGGTCGGCGCACCCAGTACGGCGGCGCCGGGCCCCGCCCCGAACCGCCGTCCCGGCCAGCGCAGGACCCGGGCGAGGGCGAGGGCGCGGTCGACGGCGATGAGGTGTGCGGGGGCGGCGCTGCGCAGGGCCCGGTTCATGCCGGCCAGTCCTAGCCCCGGGTCGGCTACCACGATCACGGCACCGATGCGCAGGCACGCGTAGACGGCGGCGGTCAGGTCGGCGCCGGGCGGTACGAGCAGCGCCACCCGGTCGCCGCGACGTACCCCTGAGGAGGCCAGCCCGGCCGCGATCTCCTGGATCCGACGCCACAGCAGCGACCAGCTCACCTCTCGGCCCCGGTGGGCGAGCTCGACGAGCGCGACGGACCGGTCGTCGGAGCGCTCCGCCAACGCCGCCCACAGCGGACGCCATGCCACCGTGGGTTCCGGCGTCGTCGTCGGGATCGGGGCGGGGCTGGGCCGGTCGAGGTCGGTCAGCCACTGGGTGACCGCACCGGCGACATCGGCGTCCTCGGCGAGCAGGTGGCCCGCCCCCTCGAACCGGTGCAGTTGCGCGTGTGGCAGCCGGGTACGCAGGTCCCGTAGGTGCGCGTCGCCGAAGACCGGGTCGCGCGGTCCCCACAGCAGCAGGGTCGGCACTTCCGCCAGCGTCTCCAGGCGTTGCGCGACCTCTTGCAGCGCGGGCCAGCTCGGGTGTTGTGGGCTGAGCGGGATGTCGGCGACGAACCCGCCGATCGCCGCCCGTCGGTCGGGCGTCCGGTACGGAGCGAGGTAGCCCTCCCGGACCGGCTCCGGCAGTCGTGGGTTGGCCAGCGCGAGGGTTGCCCGCAGGAACGTCGGGGTCCGGACGGTCACCGCCGGTAGTACGCCGGGCAGTCCGGCGAGTCGGATGAGCGCGGGCGCTGGCGATCCGCTCGGCTGGTGGACCGCCGTATTGGTCAGCACCACGCCGCGTAGCTGCTCCCGGTGGCGCAGCGCCCAGCCCAGCGAGATGGCCCCGCCCCAGTCGTGCCCGACCGTGATCACCGGCCCGGTCAGGTCCAGGGCGTCGGTCACCGTACCGAGGTCGGCGATCCGCTGCGCCAGTCCCCGTACCGTGCCGGTGCGCTCGGAGAACCCCATGTCGAGGTGGTCGACGGCGACCACCCGCCACGGCAGCGCGTCGGGCCGGCTGAACCGGGCCAGCAGGTGCCGCCACAGGTACGACCAGGTGGGGTTGCCGTGTACGCACAGCAGCGTGCCAACCTGCTGGGGGGTGCTGCCGGTGTCCAGCACATGCCAGGTGCGTTCCACGCCCTGGCTGTCCAGCGCGGTCACCGATCGGGACCAGGCACGATCCAGTCCGGGCAGTACGGGCGGCAGCACCTCGTGGTGACCGCTCACCACACGATTTCCAGCGCGCAGGTGTTCAGGCCGGAGCCGACTCCCATGCACAGCACCCGGTCACCGGAGCTGAGCGAGTCGGCGTGGTGCGCCAGGGTCAGTGGCAGCGACGCGGGTCCGACATTCCCCAGTAGTGGGAACGTCGCCGGAACCCGGCGCGGGTCGAGGCCGAGCCGGTCGACGACGGCGCTCGTGTGGGCCACCGACACCTGGTGCATCACGTACAGGTCCATGTTCTGCCAGTCCCACTGCCCGGCGTGGGCCCAGGTCGCCTCCGCCAGGTCGACACCCGCGTCGAGCAGACCCTTCGCGTCGGTACGCATTCTCGTGTTGTCTCCGACACACAGCTCGTGGTGCTGGGTAGCCGCGCGGCCGACACCGCCGATCAGGCGGTGGCCGCGTGGGTGTGTGTCGGCGGCGGCGAGCACCATCGCCGCCGCGCCCGAACCGAGGGTCAACGTGGCGAACTGCTCCCGGATGTCGGCCCGGGTGGCGTCGGGGAGGCGCAGGCGGTCGATCGTCGCCTGCTGGGCCTGCCGCGAACTCTCACCCGCGACGATCAGCGCGTACCGGATCTGCCCCGCGTCGATCATGTTCGCCGCGACCTGGATCCCGTTGACGAATCCGAGGCAGGCGTTGGCGATGTCGAAGTTCAAGGCCGACTGCGGCAGCTCCAGCGCGTGGTGGATGGCGACCGCCGTCGACGGCTCCAGATGCGCTCGGGACACCGATGTGTTGATCAGCAGGCCGACGTCGCGTGCGTCGACGCCGGCCTCCGACAGCGCCTTCGCCCCGGCCATCGCCGCCCCGTCGGCGAAGCTGAAGCCCTCGGGCCACCAACGCCGCTCCTGGATGCCGGCGATTCGCTGGAGCATCCCCGGGCGCAGCCGCAACCGCTGGAGGGTCTCGCTCAACTCCTCGTCGATCTGATCAGAGGTCACGATGACCGGTGCCTCCAGGGCCGTCACTGACAGTACCGCTGTGTTCGTATAGCGGTAATCAGCATTGCCGCCAGTCATCCGGCCTCCGTCCGTTGCCCCGCGCCTCGGGGCTCGAAGTTATCCACTCCGGCCTCCATCCACCAATGATCCGTTGTCTTGGCGGTGAACATCACGAGCTGTCGTCGACCTGACCCAGCCCACCGACGGGGCGTACCGGACAAAAGGTCAAAGCCTGATGTACGCGGAACGATCCCCCAGGCCGGTCCGACCGTTCACGACCAGACCGTACGGACCTGGTCCGCGATCGATAATCATCCGTACGCGTAGCGGAATTCGGTCCTTCAATCGCTGTGCTCGACGATCGTGACATCGACCGGGCCGACACGTAGGACACCGTCGTCCAACGGCCGGCAGCGGACGCCGCCCTTGCCGCGCAGCTCCCGCCAGGCTCCCGGGGCGATGGCGACGTCCATCCAGGCGCAGGGGTGTGCCCGTCGGTTGACCCGCAGCCTGACCGGTCCGTCCCCCGAGTCCAGGACCAGCACGGTGCCGACCAGGTCGTCCACGTCGATGCCGGCGACAAGGACGTTGCGTCGGACCTGGCGCAGATCGACGCCGGGTGGCAGGGACTCCCGTGCGATCACGGTGACGCTCGCGTCGCGGTGGGCCGGCTTGCCGAAGTATCGGTCGCCGACGACGCCGAGATCCGCCCGGATCCGAATCTCCTCGACGAGCTCGTTCGGCGCCGCCGGCGCCGGGCCGTCCGCCGGGCGGCCCTGGTAGCGGTGCACGGGCGAGGCCAGCAACTGGACGATCTCCGCCATGCGGCGAGTCTACGAAGCGGACTGCCGGCGCGTCGTGGAGTTCGACGAGCCGCTGCCGTGCTGCTGCCGGAACTGGTCACGGCGGGCCGGCGGAGCCGAGGACGGTCGGCGGCTCGGCCCCGTTTCTCATAGAGTGATCGCCGTCGACAGGAGACGAGCTGTGGCGGACACCGGTAACCACCCGACAGAACCCTCCTCCGCGCCCGCGGTCCGTACCCGTTGGCACTCCGCGCCCTGGTGGGTGGGGGTTTCCGGGCTGTTCACCGTCGTGGGCGTCGTCGTCGCGATCGTCGCTCTCGTCTATCAGCGACCGGACACTCCCGGCGGGTCGCAGCAGCCGTCACCGCAGGCAGCGAGTGCTTCGGCTCCCGGTCCGCCGAATCCCGCGTCCGCCGGCCCGTCCACCCCTTCGGCGTCCGGTGCGACGAGCACCGGCCCCGCCGCCGCGCCGACCGGATCGGCGTACGCGGACCCGGTGACCGAGGAGCTCAGGATGCCCGCGCCCGCTGTCGGCACGTCGACCTGGCTGGACGTGGACCCGCCACGGGTGTTCCAGGTGCCGAGTTATGTGGACGACGTCGAGGCGGGAACCCATGCCGACCTCGAGTACGACTCCTACGGCGAGTTCTCCACGTTGCACACCGGCGAGTTCGCCCGGGTCGGGTACGTGCCGGCCGGTGATGTGACGGTTGACCAGTGCCTGGCGAAGGTGGAGTTGCAGGCACTGGGACAGCACGAGAAGCCGGAGGTCGGACGCAACATCTGCGTCGTCTCCACTCAGGGGACCGTCGCGTGGATCCGGGTCACGGCCTTCACCGAGCCGCGGATTTACGGCAATCCGACCCTGCTGGTGCAGGCGACGATCTGGAAACCCGTCGGAGCCTGAGGCCGGGCCGGAACAGCCCGTCCGAAGCGTCCGGCAGAGGGCTTTTCTGTCGAAGAGGCGCGACCTTTCGGATTCACCACAATGGTGGATGGCGCCGGCAATCAGTGTGGCAAAGCGTAGCGACGCGACCACAATTGTCCACGGAATTGATTACCAAAGATGTGACATTGCCTGCCAGAATCGACCGATCGGCCATACGGGTACCGTCTACGGAATGGGGGAGACACTACCGCGCCATATTACTGATCGGTACGTTCTGGTAGAACGAATAGGTCAGGGTGGAATGGGTCGCGTCTGGCGGGCCCGGGACGAGATGCTCCAGCGCGACGTGGCGGTCAAGGAAATCGTCGCGCCACCCGGCCTGACCGACGAGTCGCGGCAGGAACTGCGCGAACGTTCACTGCGTGAGGCGCGTGCGATCGCCCGGCTCGACCACCCCAACGTGGTCCGGGTCTTCGACGTCCTGACCAGCGGTGGCGAGCCGTGGATCGTCATGGAGTACATCCCCTCCCGCTCCCTGTACGAAACGATCAGCACCGACGGGCCGCTCCCGCCCGTACGGGCAGCCGAGATCGGACTGGGCCTGCTCGGCGCACTGCGCGCGGCTCACCGGTCGGGCATCATGCACCGCGACGTGAAGCCGGCCAACGTACTGCTCGGCGTCGACGGCCGGATCGTCCTCACCGACTTCGGGCTGGCTACCGCCGTCGAGGACACGAGCCTGACCCTCAGCGGCGTGGTCCTCGGCTCACCCGCGTACGTCTCGCCGGAGCGGGCGATGTCGGGCATCGTCGGGCCGGAGGGGGACCTCTGGTCACTCGGCACCACGCTCTACGCCGCGGTGGAGGGCCGCTCGCCGTACGCGCGGCCGTCCAGTCTGATGAGCCTGACCGCGCTCGTCACCGAGCCGCCGCCGGTGGCGACACACGCCGGACCGCTGGCCCCGGTGCTGGAGGGTCTGCTCCGCAAGGACCCGGCGGCCCGGATCGACATCGCGACCGCCGAGCGGATGCTGCGCCGGATCGTCGGCGGACCCCTCGAAGAGAGACCGGCGGCCCTCACCCAGCCGACCGACGCCACGAACATCGCGCCGGCCGAGGCTACGAACACCATGTCGACCGAGGCCACGAACATCGCGCCGGCCGAGGCTACGAACATCGCGCCGGCCGAGGCCGCGAACACCGTGCCGGTGACCACCACGGACTCCGTCGGTGCCGCTGGCTCCCCGGATGAGGTGTCCGGTTCACGGACCCGCCGAACGCGACGTGGACTACTGCTCGGCACCCTCGCCGCTCTGCTGCTGGTCGGAGTCGCGGTCGCCGTACCGCTGGCCAGCCGTGGCCGCCCGAACAGCGGCGAGAGCGACTCGGCCCTGCCCAGCGGCGAACCGAGAGGTATGCAGTCGCCCCTCACGACGCCGGACGCGAACAGCACAGCGTCATCGCTGACCTGGACCGTCCACACCGACAGCACCGGATTCAGTCTGCCGGTGCCGCAGGAGTGGCAGATCCGCCGCAACGGCTCCCGGGTCGAGTTCCGGGAGCCCGACGGCGACCGCCTGCTGGAGGTCAGCCAGACGGAGGCGCCCAAGCCGGACCCCCTCGCCGAACTGACCGCCCGGGAGAAGAGCAGGCCCACGGGCGGGCAGTACCGGGACTACCGGCGGGTCGCGCTCGTCGGGGTCACCTACCACCTGGCCGCCGCCGACTGGGAGTGGACCTACACCAGCGCGGTCGGCAAGCCGGCCCACGTACGCCAGCGCACCTTCGTGACAGCGAAGCAGCGCGGCTACACCATCGCCTGGTCGACTCCCGAGTCCCTCTGGGCCAGCAACGAACGCGACTTCCAGCGGATCACCGCTGGCTTCCGGCCGGCACCGGCCCCCGGCACCACATCGCCGACGCGACCAAGTGTGAGCAGTTCGGCAACACCGAGCGCCACCCCCAACCTCCCCGGCGACCAGATCAGAGGCAAGGCGAGCGGTCGATGCCTGGACGTGGCGAACCCCGACTCACCCGACCCGGTCCGACTGCGGATCTGGGACTGCGGCGCCAGCCGTACCCGGAACCAGTCCTGGACCTTCGCCCCGGATGGCAGCATCAGACTGCTCGACAGGTGCATGGACGTGCTCGCCGCGTCGAGCGACGACGGTGCGGCGATCCAGCTCACCACCTGCAACACCACCCCCGCCCAGCGGTTCACCTTCAACGCCAACCAGCAACTGGTGAACGGCAGCAGCGGCAAGTGTCTGGACGTGGTGGCGACGGGTACGAGCAACGGCGCCCTGGTCCAGCAGTCGACCTGTGACACCGGCGTGCCCTCCCAGCGGTGGTCGAGGAGCTGATGTCCGATCGCCGCGCTCCATCCGTTCGGTCGTTGGCAAGGAGACTCTGGACGAAGGCCCAGCCTCTGGTACGTGGCCGCACCACAATTTCGGCGTCCTGACGCCGTCGTACGGTCCGGGTCCGCGCGTGCGTCGGTGCGACGGAAACCGCAGCGCGACGGGGCTCGTCCTGAACCTCGGCATGGTACAGGTCGACGGAGCCTGCCGGTCGACATTCGACATCGGCCGGTGGGTGAGTCCGCACACGTCTTCGCGGGGAGCTAGCCGTGCGGTCAATAGGGTCTGTGATTCTGGGTCCGGAAACCGGCGGCCGGCGGACCTGGTCGCCATGGGACTCCGCGCAGCCTCCGTAGCTTGACACGCACTGGGTCGACATTCCCCAACGGCCAGCTGGACCTGGAGAGTCATGTGACGACACAAGCCGTAGCGGTGCCGAACAAACTCGATGGCGCCGTCCTCAAGATTGCCGGTGTGGTCGTGCTCGGCGCGATCATGTCGATCCTCGACATCACCGTCGTCAGCGTCGCGCTGCCGACCTTCCAGAGCGAGTTCGACGCCACGTACGCCGAGGTCGCCTGGACCATGACCGGTTACACCCTGGCCCTCGCCACGGTGATCCCACTCAGCGGCTGGGCTGCCGACCGGTTCGGCACCAAGCGGCTGTACATGCTCGCGCTGCTGCTGTTCACGCTCGGCTCCGCGCTCTGCGCCACGGCCGACTCGATCGGGGAGCTCATCGGTTACCGGGTGCTTCAGGGGCTCGGCGGGGGCATGCTCATGCCGCTCGGCATGACGATCATGACCCGCGCGGCCGGCCCGGAGCGCATCGGACGGCTGATGGCGGTACTCGGCATTCCGATGCTGCTCGGCCCGATCGGCGGACCGATCCTCGGTGGCTGGCTGATCGACGCGGCGAGCTGGCACTGGATCTTCCTGATCAACGTCCCCATCGGTGCGATCGCGCTCGTGTACGCCTTCTTCGCGCTGCCGAAGGACAATGCGGAGCCGTCCGAGTCGTTCGACTTCGTGGGCATGTTGATGCTCTCGCCGGGGTTGGCGCTCTTCCTCTACGGCATCTCGTCGTTGCCCGAGACCGGCACGATCGCCACCCCGAAGGTCTGGGTCACCCTGCTGCTCGGGGCTGTCCTGGTGGCCGGCTTCGTCCTGTACTCCTTCAAGCCGAGGCACCCTCTGCTCGATCTTCGACTGTTCCGTAACCGCAACCTCACGGTGGCGTCGCTCTCGCTGTTCGTGTTCATCATCGCGTTCATGGGTGCCGGCCTGCTCTTCCCGAGCTACTTTCTCCAGGTCCGGGGTGAGTCCACCCTGCACGCCGGTCTGCTGATGGCGCCGCAGGGCATCGGGGCGATGCTGACGATGCCGATCGCCGGCGCCCTGGCCGACAAGATCCCGGTCGGACGCACCGTGCCGTTCGCGATGGCGCTCATCGCCGCCGGGTTCTTCGCGTTCACGCAGGTCGGTACGGACACCTCGTACCTGCTGCTGTGCGGTTCGCTGTTCGTGATGGGCCTGGGCATGGGCGGCACGATGATGCCGATCATGACGTCGGCACTGCGTACGCTGACCAGTCACGAGGTGGCGCGGGGCTCCACGTTGGTGAACATCCTCCAGCAGATCGGCAGCTCCATCGGTGCCGCGATCATGTCGGTGATCCTCACCAGCCAGCTGAACGGTTCGGCCCCGATCCCGGGCCTGAACGACCCGCACACCGGCGAACCGATCACCGAGGCCGGCGCGGCGATCGCCAACCAGCACGGTGCGCAGTTGCCACTGGAGCCGTCGCTCCTCCAAAGTGGCCTGGAGTTCGTGGCCGACTCGTTCGCCACGACGTTCTGGGTCGGATTCGCGCTGGTCCTGGCGACGTTCATCCCGGTCGCGTTCCTGCCCCGCAAGCGCCCGCAGACGCAGCCGCCGGTCGGCCCGGACGCTGACGGTGGTGACCGCGTGGCGGCGCCAGTGATGATCCACTGACGTTCGTCGGACTCGAACGGCATTCTGTCGGTGGCCACCGACAGAATGCCGTTCATGCCCAGCGCGAAGGATGGCTGGCAGCCGAACACGGTTCGTGGTCAGCGGGGTTTGTAGGCGACGACGAGTTCCCAGCCCCCAGGCAGGACCTGGACGTTGTCGAAGCCGACCTCGGTGAGCAGAGCGGTGTAGAAGTCGACGTCGCGGAGCCGACTGACGCAGGTGTCGACGCCGATGAGGAAGTAGGACCAGAAGAACTGCATCGCCAGCCGGTCCGGGGTGCGGAACTCCTCACAGATGAGCAGCATCCCGCCCGGCGACAGGGCCTGGTACGCCTTCTCGACCAACATGCGGGAGACGGGGCTCGGCCAGTCGTGCAGCACCCGTACGAACGCCAGTGCGTCGTAGCCGGACGGCAGGGGTTCGGCGAGGAAGTCACCGGCGACGAAGCCCAGTCGTTCCGGGCTGGCGCACTGTCTGCGGGTCTCCTCGACCAGAGGAGCGACGGCCGGCAGGTTGTAGACGTCGGCCACCAGATCCGGGGCGTCGTCGAGGACGCGCGCCACGAGCGTGCCGGCACCGCCGCCGACGTCGAGCAGGCGGCGCCGACCCGGCCACAGCCGGCCTGCGTGCCGGTGGAAGGTCTCGATGACCGGTCCGAGCCCGACGGACATGCTCCGCTCGAACGCCGTGGTCTGTTCGTCGGTCTTCGGGGGCCAGGCGAAGTCGTCGTCGGTCATGCTCACGTCGCCACGGAGGCTCTCCGCCAACCGGCCGTGCAGCCGTTGCCACGGGTACCGGTCACGGTCGCGTTCGATCGAGCCCGGACCGATCGCGGCTGCCGCCGCGTCCCGGATCCCGGCAACGGCCCGGTAGCTGGCCTCGTCGATGTTGTCGCTCCGCTCGTGCCGCTCGACCAGCCCGAGACTCTCCAGACAGTCCAGGAACTTGTAGAGCCTCAGCGGCCGTAGCTCGAAGCGGTCGGCGAGTTCGCGGAGACTGACCGGACCGGACTCCAACGCGTCGAGGAGCCCCATGGTGAGCGCTGTCTCCACCACGTCGACAGCCTTGGCCCCGTTGAACAGCAGGCTCATGAGCGCGCGCGGGGAGAGTGGTGTGGTGGTCATCGCCGGTCCTTTCGGGACACTTGCTCAAGCGCGTCCATGAACTCGTCGATTTCGTCGAGGGTGTTGTAGATGTGTGGGCCGACGCGCAGGTAGCCGCGCCAGCTACAGATCATGTTCCGCTCGGCCAGTTGGCGCTTGACCGCCTCACCATCGGGCACGTCCAGGCACACCACGCCGCCACGCCGCTGCGGGTCCACCGGGCTGACCACAGGAATGCCGGCGGCTTCGGCCCGACGGACGATCCGGTCGGTGCATGCCAGCGAGTGCGCCCGGATGGCCTCGATGCCGACACCACCCAGCAGGTCCAGGCCGACCTGGGAGATGAGCGCGGTGAGCGGGAACGGTGTCCCGCCGGCGAACCGCTGCACGCCGGGAGCCCAGCCCGTCGACGGTTGGAACGTGAACGCCCGGTCGCCCGCCTGCCAGCCGGTCGCCGCGGGTTCGAGACCGGCGAGCAGGTCGGGTCGGACGTACAGGAATGCGGTCCCGACGCCGCACATCCACTTGTGCGCACCGCCGAGGACAAAGTCGACGCCGAGGGCGGTGACGTCGAGGGGCATGATCCCGACGGTCTGGAACGCGTCGACGACCACCAGAGCACCGACATCGTGCGCGTGTTTCACCAGGCGGGCCAGGTCGATGGTGGCGCCGGAGGAGTAACTGGCGTGTGGCACGCAGACCAGCAGCGTCCGTTCGTCGATCCGCTGCAGGAGTGCCTCCTCGTCGAAGCGTGGGCCGCCGGAGCTGACCACGTCGAGACGGGCACCGTATCGGCGGAACGCGTTCCAGATGAACGGGATGGTGGGGAACTCCAGGTCCGTCGTCACCACCCGGTTGCGGGGTTCCTGATAGTTGAAACAGGAAGCGACCCGGACCAGCAGCGTACTCAGGTTGGCGTCGGTTATCACGCTTCCCGGCGGGGCGCCGATGAATGCCGACAGTCCGTCGATGTATTTCTGGAGTCCGTCGTGCCAACCGTTCCAGGCGTCGTCGCGCCACGTACGCAGCGTTTCCCAGTAACGCGTCAGAACGTGCTCCGCGTCCTGCGGAACCGCGCCGGTCGAGTTGTTGTTCAGATAGATACAGTCCCGCAGCAGGGGAAACTGATCGCGGATTGTCGTATCCGTTGCGGAGTGAGGTCGTGGGGGCTCGTTCACCTGGGCTTGCCTCGCGTTGTCGTGGTGGTGAAAACCGGGATGGTGCGGGCCGCCGCCAGATATGGCGTGCCCTCGGTGTAACCGGTGCCCGAACGGGTGCCGAGCATCCGGACAGCGATCCGGTAATGGGTCTGGCGCCACTGCATGAGTGCGCTTGCGAACTCGCCCATCCGTGTGTCGAGCAGGCGGCGGTCAGCCTCCCCGAGGTGGCCGCTGTGGCAGGCCGCACGGTATGCCTGCTCAATCGACGACTGTCCGGCCAGCACCCGTTCGCGTACCTCGGGCACCGACTGGTAGGCGGAGGAGTCCAGACGCTCTTCCTCCGGCGAACGGCACAGCGACTCCACCAGCTTGTAGGACCGGGACTGGATGGCGCTGGCCCCCTCGGTGTAGACGCGGAACGCCCGGAACGACTCCTCCTGCAGGCTCGCCATCAGCGAGAACAGTGGCGCGGCGGCGTTCAGCAGATCCCGGGCGTACGCCAGGCAGTCGGCAGCCGGCTGCGGACGTCCGCTGTTCAGGGCACCGACCGCCGCCCGCAGTTCGCCGGCCAGCAGGGCGAAGGTGGACTCGTACGCCTGGAGCACCCGGATGAAGAGGTACTCGTCGTGCACCAGGTAGACGGGGAGCATGCTGATCCGCAGGTCGCGCCGCTGCGCGGCGTTCTGCTCGGCGACCACCGAGGCGTGCAGGGCAGCCGCTGTGGCCGCTGGCTCCGGATGGTCGACCACGGCGGGCTGGCCCAGACGGGCCAGTGCCGGTGCAGCCGCCCGGACCCCGAGTCGGTAGCGCTTGACCACCCGGGCCGGCTCGGGGCGTTGTTGCGGGAGTAGGTCGGTGGTCCGGGCCTCGGCTGCCAGTTCGAAGGCAAGGGCATCGGCGATCAGGTGCAGGAAGAGCTGGTCGTGTTCTTGTCGAAGGTCGATCCGTCGGTCGTCGGCACACTCCGTACGGGGCATCCGGAGCAGGTTCAGCGCCAGGTAGCTCTGGTAGTCGTATCGTCCGTCCCACTTGTCCAGCGCGACGTCGAGGAAGTTCCGCAGGAGCATCGTGGCCGCGTCGGGCGACGGGGCGACCGTGGTGCGGATCCGGTCGAGGAGCACCAGGAGGTCGCGAGCGACGAAGTGTTTGCCGGTCCGCTGGAACTCCGCCACGACCGCCGCGTACGGAAAGGCGCCGGAGTCCGACCCGGTCGACAGCCAGTGCGTGAGCTCACGCAACGGAACCCTCGCCGGCCGGGTGGACCGGGGCGAGGTCGGCGCGCGCCCGCCACAGCTCCGGGTAGAAGCGGTGGTCGATCAGTTTGGCGAGCCAGTTCGCGGGGCTGCCGGTGGTGCCGATGACACCGTGGCTGCCGACCCGGATGGCGAGCTTGTAGTGCCGAACCCGCCAGACCGAAACCCGGTCGTCCCACTCCACCATCGCCTCGGCTAGACGGTAGGCGGGATCGGATGGTTCCCCGGAGTAGAGCTTCACCAGGTCGAGGCCGCGCGCGGTGAGGAATCCGGCGAAGGACTGCCCGAGCTTGCGGCTCGCGGCCTGGGCCTGCCGCCAGCCCGGGGACTCCGCGCCCGATCCGTTGCCGAGTGCCGGTTGAAGCGCCTGGAAAACGGCCGGAGTCAGGTGTTCCAACATCTCCAGTTGATCGGTTACGAGCCGCACGGCGAGCGTCGCCCTCGTGAGCAGGAGATCGGCCTGCGCAGGTTCGCCCGCTTCGATCCGGGCGCTCGCTTCGGTCAGTTCGGCGACGGCGAGTTTGAGCCATAGTTCGGTGGACTGGTGCGCCACCTGAAATAGCAGCTCATCGCGGTGAACCACCTCCTCGGGGCGCCGTTGCAGGTCGAGCAGTGCATCCGTGCGCATGTATCGCGCATAGTCGGTGGCGCCCTCGCCGGAAAGCGTAGGTCCTTCGTTCTTTTGCTTCACGAGCGCATCCTTTCACCGGTTCGGGCGAGTCCGGCCCGGTCCGCATGAGATCATCGCGCGCACTGTCGGTGATGACAATAGGCAATACAAAAAACTATGGGCGATGTGTGTCCAATAGTCGGCTGATCTGTGACAGTCAATAGTCGTCAGATGAATAGAGGAGGTGAGGAAGATCTCTTTGTCGAATAATTGCAGGTCAGGCTTTGTTTCTGTGTGAGGCGGCATCCGGTGATCGCGACGGCCACCTTCGGTTCGATCACCCAAAAACCACCTGATCTACGCCATTCACAATAAGCGTATGCCTGGTCCGAGATTCCGTGCCTTGTCGGACACGACCGGCTCAATCGCGGGCGCGGCCGACGCGCTGACGCCCTCCGGGGAAGTCGCGCTCTCCGGCAACCCCGGCATGACCAACGCCGAGCTTCGGAACGCGATGACCAGTACGGCACTCGACCTCGCCCCGAAGGGCGTGGACGCCCGCTCCGGGCACGGCGTCGTCCGGACGGACCTGTTGCTGAAGGCCACGGAGCGCCCTCGCAGCCGTTGGTGCAGACCGGCACCCCGACCGTCACGCCGCTGAGCGGCGACGGTGACCAGTACCTGGAGGCGGGGGAGAAGGCGACAGGCCGGCGTCTCCGCCACGATCGACGTCTCCGGTGTCGGGTTCGTCGCCGGGATGACCTTCTCCATCGACGGTACGGAATGCTCGGTCGACGGCACCTGGCGTCTCTCCATGCTGGACACCGTCGGCGGCATGGGTGGAAGCCTCGGGGCGTTCTCGCTGCACTTCACGAAGTACGAGGCCTGACCCAGGGTTCGTGCCGACCGCACCGCCCGCGCCGCCCCGAGGTCACGCACCCCGGGGCGGCGCGGTCGCCGTCTACTGGCCCACCTTCGGTCGGTAGGAAGCGATGATCACTCCGCTCTTCATGACCTTGGTGTCGACCAACTCGAACGACGCCTTGACGTCCTTGAGCGGCGTGGTCACGCTGTCGCCACCTTCCAGGACCGGGTGGATCCAGAACCGGACCTCGTCGAGCAGGCCCGCCTGAAGCAGTTGGGTGGTGACCGAGCCGTAGCCGTACTGCAGGATGTTCCTGCCGTCCTGGGCCTTGAGCCTGGTGACCTCCTCGATCAGGTCGCCCCGCAGTACCTCGGTGTTCTTCCACGTGGGGTCGGTCAGGGTCGTCGAGGCCACGTACTTCTTGACGTTGTTGAAATAGGCCGCGCCGGTGCTCGGGTCGCTCTCGTCCCGGGTCGGCCAGGCGGCGGACATGCCGTCATACGTGGCCCGGCCCATCAGCAGCGCGTCGGCCCCGTCCGTCTGCGAGCCCGCGAAGGCACCCGCCTCGTCGTCGAAGTACGGCATCGTCCAGACGGGGTTCTCGATGACGCCGTCGAGGGTGATGTAGGTCGAGTTGATGAGCTTTCGCACGGTAGTCTCCTGGTTGTCGGTGGCGCTCCGTGTTGACCCCCAGAATCTTGCCGGATCAGGCTGACGATTCGCCTCAGGCGCCCTTACGCTGCCGGTTCCCCTGGTGATTCGGGGCGGCCACCACCCGAAACCTGATGAGGCTGCGGCCAGCCGACCGAATCAAGTGACTCTCCGAAGTGGACCTTGCTAAGATCCACACATTCCCATACCCTGGCTCGCGGAAGACAGCTATTGAATGCACGCCAATGGCGTTCGCCGCTTTTGGGGGCACAATTTGCCGTACAATTTTTCCCCTGCTGGTGGCGGCATGACGACTTGGGTCGAATGCGTGCCGTCGATAACCATTGACCCGTTCCTTGTCCGCCCGTGACGATCGCTGATCAGAGCGTCGGCCGTACGCGCGACGGAATGCGGCACTTCCAATTCCTGGTGGTCGGCAACGCCGTCTCGGCGTACGGCAGCTACCTGGACATGGTGGCGCTCAACCTGTTCGCGTACGCCCTCACCGGCAGTGCGTGGCAAACCGGGCTGATCATGGCGCTGCGCCTCGCCACGGGCTTCCTCACCGGATTCGGCGCCGGCACCCTCGTCTCCCGGTTCGACCGTAAACGAATCATGGTGACCTCCGACGTCACCCAGGCGCTCGCGCTCATCGTCCTGGTGCTCGCGCCGGCGGTGACCCAGGTCTGGCTGCTGTACCTCGTCGCCGTCGTCAGCGGTGCCGGCGCCACCCTCACCAACGTCGCCCTGCGCAGCAGCATCCCCGAGATCGTCGGCCAGGACCAGCGGGTACGCGCGAACGCACTGCTCGCCACCGGCCGCTCGATCGCGATGGTGGCCGGCTTCGCCTCGGCCGGCGTACTCATCGCCACACTCGGCTACTCGGGTGCCTTCCTCATCGACGCCGGGGCGTTCCTCTTCTCGGCCGTGAACCTGGCCCGGCTGCCGATCACCACTCGCGGCAGCGAGTCGGAGTCCGGACCGGGCAGCGAGTCGGAGTCCGGACCGGGCAGCGAGTCGCAGGTGCCGGGAGTGCTCGCGGCGCAGCTCACCGCCCTGCGCTACCTGCGCCTCACACCGATCCTGCTCGCCCTGATCAGCCTGCGCGCCATCGACGCGTTCGGGTCGGCCTCCCACAATGTCGGCCTGCCGGTGCTCTCCACCGCCCTCGACCCGGAGCACCCGGCCACGTTCGTGTCCCAGTTCTGGGCCACCTGGGCGATCGGCAACATCGTCGCCCAGCGAGCCGTCGCGCGATGGGCGACCCGTACCGGGCGGAGTGTCGGCGAGCGCGCGTTCGCGCTCGGTGCCGCGCTCATGTCGATCGCGTTCATCCTCACCTTCACCGCACCACCGATGCCGCTGGCGATCCTGGTCGCCGCCATGGCCGGCATCGCGGACGGTTTCACCGAGATCGCGTACACCACCCGGTTGCAGTCCGCCCCGGACGAGCAGCGTGGACACGTCTTCGGGTTCTCCGCCATGGCGGAGAACCTCGGCTTCGGCGTCGGCATGGTGGCCTGCTCGTTCCTGCTGGAGCGGTTCTCCCCGCTGACCGTGGTCACCACGTTCCACGGACTCGCGGTGCTGCTGGCCCTGGCGATGGTGGTCGCGCTCTCGCTCCGGCGCTGGTCGAGGAAGTGAGGGACAGGATGCACGGCACCCCTGGCGACCGGAGCGTCGAGGATCGGCGGATCGCGATCGTCGGCATGGCTTTCCGGTTTCCCGGCGCGAACACGCCGGAGGCGTACTGGCACAACATCCGCACCGGTGCCACCAGCGTACGGAGGTTCGGTCCGGAGGAGTTGGCCGCCGCCGGGGTGCCCGCCGAGGTGCGTGCGTCACCCGATTTCGTGGCGGTCAGCGGGGTGCTCGACGACATCGACTCCTTCGACGCGGAGTTCTTCGGGATGAGCCCGCAGGAGGCGCGCACCGTCGACCCGCAGCACCGGCTGTTCCTGGAGACCTGCTACCACGCGCTGGAGAACGGCGGCTACGCCGCGACACCGCCCGACGTACGGGTGGGGATCTTCGCGGGCGTCGGCTACCACCTGTACCCGCTCAACACGTACCTGCGCAACAACCTGCCCGAGGCGCGCTGGGAGGGTGACTTCGCGTCCGCGTTCCAGGTGGCGGTGGGGAACTTCAACGACTTCGCGGCAACCCGGGTCGCGTACCGTCTCGGGCTCACCGGCCCGGCGATCACCGTGCAGACCGGTTGCTCGACCTCCCTGGTCGCGGTGCACCTGGCCGGGCAGGCGCTGCTCGCGGGCGACGCCGACCTGGCCCTGGCCGGCGCGTCGGCGGTGCACACCCCGCAGATCCTCGGCTACCGCCACGTCAAGGGCACGATCCTGTCCCGCTCCGGTCGGTGCCGTGCGTTCGACGCGTCGTCCGACGGCACGGTCGGCGGCAACGGGGTCGCCGCGGTGCTGCTGAAACGGTACGACCGCGCGGTCGCCGACGGCGACACCATCCACGCGGTCATCCTGGGCAGTGGCGTCAACAACGACGGCGCCTCGAAGCAGAGCTACCTCGCGCCGAGCGCGACCGGGCAGCGCGGGGCCATCCTGCGTGCGCTCGACGTGGCCGGAGTCTCGGCCGAGACCATCGGTTACCTGGAAACCCACGGCACCGGCACCTACAAGGGTGACCCGATCGAGTTCGACGGCATGACCTCGGCCTACCGGGAACGCACCGCCCGCACCGGCTACTGCGCCATCGGGTCCGCCAAGCCCGCCCTCGGCCACCTCGACGCCTGCGCCGGCATGGCCGGCCTCATCAAGGCGGTGCTGGCACTGACACACGGGGAGGTCCCGCCACTGGTCGGCTTCGAACGGCCCAACCCGGCGCTGGACCTGGCCGCCAGTCCGTTCTTCATCCCCACCGAGGCGCAACCCTGGCCCGACCTGCCCGGCCCGCGTCGTGCCGGGGTGACCTCACTGGCCGTCGGCGGCACGAACGTGCACGTGATCCTCGAAGCGCCACCGCCGGTCCCGCCCGCCCGGCGGCGACCCGAGTCAGCCGAACCCGTGACGCTGCCGCTCTCCGCACACCACCCGGAGAGCCTGCGTACGCTCGCCGGCAGGTTCCGCGACCACCTGCGCGCCGACCCCGGGCTCGACCTGGACGACCTGGTCACCACCACCGCGATCGGTCGACCACCGCTGCGGCACCGGCTCGTCGTCACCGGCGCCACCCCGGCGGCGCTCGCGGACGCCCTGGACGAACACCTCGCCGGACCGGAACGACAGCGTGCGTACCGGGTGGCGACCGCCGAACCGGTGCCAGCCGGGGGAGTCACACCGGTTTTCGTGTACGGCGGACAGGGCACCCCGTACGGCGGCTTGGCGGGTCGGCTCTACCGGCGCTACCCGCAGTTCCGCGCGGTGCTCGACCGGTGCGAGGCCCATCAGCGCCAGACCGACGGGCCCTCGCTGCTCACGCCACTGCTCGGCGAAGCCGGGGGCGACAGGGGCGGCGGTTCCGTCGCCGATCCTGTCGACGGTGCGGCGGTCTGGGAGACCGACCTGGCGCAGCCGGCGCTGTTCGCGTTCCAGACCGCGCTGACCCGGCTGTGGCGGTCGTTCGGTGTCACGCCACACGTCGTCGCCGGTCACAGCGTCGGTGAGTACGCGGCCCTGGCCGCAGCCGGCGCACTGTCGATCGAGGACGGGCTGCGGCTCACCGGAGCACGCGGCCGGCTGATGCGTGAGTACGCCGCACCGGGTGCGATGGTCGCGGTCCTCGCCGCCCGGCCGGCGGTCGACGAACTGCTCGCCACCGATCGGCGGCTCGACCTCGCCGCGATCAACGCGGCCGAGAACCACGTCGTCGCGGGGCCGGTCGACGCGGTCGTGGCAGCCTGCTCACGGCTGGACGAACGCGGGCTGCGCTGGCACCGGCTCGCGGTGAACCGCGCGTTCCACTCGGCACTGCTGGACCCGGTCCTCGCGCCGTTACGCGAGGTGTGCGCCGCCATCCCGCTCGCACCCCTGCACACGCCGATGGTCAGCAGCGTCGACGGGGCCGTGCTGCCGGTCGGGCACCGGTTGGACCCGGCGTACCTGGTCCGGCAGGCGCGCGAACCGGTCCGGTTCGACCTGGTCACGGCCGCGCTCGCGGTGGCCGGCGACGGATCGGCCACGGCCCCGGTGCTGGAACTGAGCCCGCATCCGAGCCTGGTCGGGCTGCTCCGGCCGGCGCTGCCCAGATCGTCGGTGGTCGCCGCCCAGGACCGCGGCGGCGGGCTCGACCAGCACTTCGAGGCGGTCGCCCGGCTGCATGTCCACGGTGTCGCCGTGGACTGGGCCGCCGTGCTCAAACCCGGAGCCGGCCGCCGGGTGCCGCTGCCCGCCTATCCGTTCCAACGACGGGTCCACTGGACCGGACCGCCGCTGGCCCGAACCGACCCTGGAGGCGTGATGGTTGACGTTGACACCGGCCGCGACACCGGCACGGCCACGACCGGCGAGCCCGCCGCGACGGAACTGGAGCCGGTGGTCGCACGGGTACGGGAGATCAGCGCCCGGCACCTCGGCTGCGCCCCGGCCGACATCGATACCGAGCGCCCGTTCTTCCAGTTGGGTGCCGACTCGCTCACGATGATCAACGCGCTGCGGGAGTTCGAGGGCGAGTTCGGCGTACGGATCGCCATGCGTGAACTGTTCGAGCAGGCGGACACCCCACGCAAGCTCTCCCACCTGATCCTGTCCCGGCGTGGGGTCACCGCTGCGGTGGTCGTACCCGTCGCCCCGGTAACCGAGCCGCCGGTGGTCGAGGCGCCCGCCACCGTGGTCGTACCCGAACTGCCGGAACCGGCCACGGCGCTGCGGCCTCCGGCGGTCGCCGAACCGCACGGGCCGAGGGTGACCGTGGCCCACGACTCCGGTCAGGCCGGCTCGGTCTCCACCACCGGTCAGCGGGACCACCTCGACGACCTGCGACGCCAGTACGTGGCGAAGACCCGACGCTCGAAGGAGATCGCCCAGCACTACCGGGGTGTGTTGGCGGACAGCCGTGCCGTGGTCGGGTTCCGCACCGCGACCAAGGAGATGCTGTACCCGATCGCCGCCCAGCGCGCGAAGGGCGCGTGGCTGGAGGACGTGGACGGCAACCGGTATCTCGACATCACCATGGGCTTCGGGGTGCTGCTCTTCGGCCACGAGCCGGACGACGTCAGCGAGGCGGTACGCGAGCACCTGACCCGGGGCGTCCAGCTCGGCCCACGCAGCGTCGACACCGGCGAGGCGGCGGCTCTGCTCAGCGAGCTGACCGGCATGCAACGGGTGGCGTTCGCGAACTCGGGCACGGAGGCGAACTCTGCCGCGATCCGGCTGGCCCGGGCCGCCACCGGGCGCGACACGATCGTCATGTTCCACGGCTCCTACCACGGGCACGCCGACAACGTGCTCGGCCGCTCGCTCGGCACCGGCCTAGACCGGACCACCGTTCCGGTCTCCACCGGCATCCCCGCCAGCGCCGTCGCGGACCTGGTCGTCCTCGACTACGGGGCGCCAGAAAGCCTCGACGCGATCGAGGCGCTCGGCGGGCGACTGGCCGCCGTCATCGTCGAGCCGGTGCAGAGCCGTCACCCCACTCTCCAGCCGGCCCAGTTCCTGCACCGGCTGCGCGAGATCACCCGGCGGTACGGCATCGTGCTGATGTTCGACGAGATGCTCACCGGGTTCCGACCGCACCCGCGCGGCGCCCAGGGCCTGTTCGGTGTGACCCCCGACCTCGCCACGTACGGCAAGCTGCTCGGCGGCGGATTCCCGATCGGGGCGATCGCCGGCCGCGCCGACATCATGGACGGAGTCGACGGCGGCTTCTGGCGGTACGGCGACGACAGCCGGCCCGAGCGCGAGACGACCTTCTTCGGCGGCACCTACATCCAGCACCCGGTGTCGATGGTGGCCGCCCGTGCCGTGTTGACCCGCTTGAAAGCGCAGAGCCCGCAACTACAGCAGGCGCTGAACAGCCGGACCGACCGGCTCGTCGGCACCTTGAACGCGTTCTTCGAGGAGGAGGAGTATCCGGTCCGCCTCGGTCACTTCGGCTCGCAGTTCCGCTTCGAGCACCGGGCCGACCTCGAACTGCTCTACCACCACCTGCTACTCAAGGGTGTGTACGTCTGGGAGTGGCGCAACTTCTTCCTCTCCACCGAACACACCGACGACGACGTCGACACACTGGTCGACGCGGTCCAGCGCTCGCTGCGGGAGATGCGTGCCGCCGGGTTCCTCGCCCGGCCACACCTCACCGCCGTACCCGCCCCCATCCCGCCTCCCACCACCGTCCCCGTCCCCGTCCCTGCCACCGTCCCGCCTCCCGCCGCTGGCGCGGTGCCCGCGGTGTTAGGAAGGGGCCCTTCCTCTACCGAATCCGATAACAAGGGGCCCTTCCTTCCCCGGGGGGCGCCGGAGTTCAGCGTGTACTTCTTCGGGGACTATCCGGGGAACGGGGAGGGCGTCGACCCGTACGAGTCGATCGTCGACACGGCCCGGTACGCGGACCAGCACGGATTCCACGCGCTCTGGATACCCGAGCGGCACTTCCACTCGTTCGGCGGAGTGTTTCCCAACCCGGTGGTGCTCGCCGCCGCGCTGGCCCGCGAGACGAGTCGTGTCCGGCTGCACGCCGGGTCGGTGGTCCTGCCGCTGCACGACCCGATCAGGGTCGCCGAGGAGTGGTCCATGGTGGACCGGCTCTCCGGCGGACGGGTCGGCATCGGTTGCGCTCCGGGCTGGCACGCGGGCGACTTCGTGCTCGCCCCGGAGAACTTCGGCACGCACCGCGAGGTGATGTACGACCACCTCGACCAGGTACGGCGCCTCTGGCGGGGGGAGCCGGTACGGCGCACTTCCGGCAACGGCGACACCATCGAGGTACGCACCCTGCCCCGCCCCGTACAGGCGGTGCCACCGATGTTCGTGGCGGTCGTCGGCAACCCGGAGTCGTACCAGCGCGCGGCCGAGCACGACCTCGGCGTCGTCACGAACCTGATGAGCCAGTCGGTGGAGCAGTTGGCCGACAACATCGTGCGGTACCGCAAGACCCGGGCGGCGCACGGACTCGACCCGCAGGGCGGGCGGGTGGTCGTACTCGTGCACACCTACCTTGGCGAGGACGCGCGGCGCGCCCGGTCCGAGGCGTTCGCGCCGCTGCGGACGTACATGCGCTCCTCGCTGTCGCTGTTCGGGCAGATGACCAACAGCCTCGGTTTCCAGGTCGACCTCGACGGCGCCCGCGAGGAGGACCTGGATTATGTGTTCCAGCGCGCCTATGACCGGTACTGCGAGTCCCGTGCGCTGATCGGCTCGCCCGAGGAGGGCGCCAGGCTGATCGACGCGCTCGCGGCGGCGGGGGTCGACGAGGTGGCCGCATTGGTCGACTTCGGGGTACGCCCCGAGCAGTTGCGCGCCGGCCTGCCACAGCTCGACCGCCTGCGCGCCCGCTACCACGAAGCCGCTCCCGTCCCGGCCACGCCGGCCGGTTCGGTACCGGCTGCGCCGGCCGTGGGGGTGGCGCTCCCGGACCGGTCCGGGCCGTTGTCGCACGGGCAGGCGCGGATGTGGTTCCTCGAACGGCTGAACCCGGGCCAGGGCGCGTACAACGAACCGACCGCCGTACGCCTCGACGGGCGGTTGGACCTGCGGGCGCTGCGTACCGCGCTCGAACGGCTGGTGGCGCGCCACGCCGCGCTGCGTACGGTGTTCCGGGAGCGGGACGGCGAGCCGGTGCAGACCGTACTGGGCCGGGGCACGGTGGACTTCGCGGTCGAGGAGCACTTCGGCCAGGACGAGGACGCGGTCGTACGGGTGGCGCTGGCCGCCGAGATCCGGCGCCCCTTCGACCTGGCCACCGGCCCGCTGTTCGTCAGCCGGCTGCTCCGCTGGTCGGACGAGCGGCACGTGCTGGTCCTCTCGTTCCACCACATCGTGGTCGACGCGACCTCCGCGACCGTGCTGGCCCGGGACCTGTCGGCGTTGTACCGGGCGGAGCTGACCGGGCAACCGGCCGACCTGCCCGACGTGCCCCGGGACTGTTTGGACCTGGCCCGGGAAGAGATGGCCCGTGGCAACGGTGCGCACCACGACGCCGGCCTGGACTACTGGCGTGCGCGGCTGACCGGCGACCTGCCGGTGCTGGACCTGCCGACCGACCGCCCGCGCCCGACCGTGCAGACCGGCAACGGCGCGTCGGTGCGGCGCCGGCTCGACCCGGAGCTCTCCGAGCGGCTGCGCCGCCTCGGCGGTGAGCACCGGGCCACGCTGTTCATGACCATGCTGGCCGGGTACGCCGCGACGCTGCGGCGGTTCACCCGTACCGACGACCTGGTCGTGGGTACGCCGGTGTCGAACCGGCCGGCCGGCGCGGAGCAGGTGGTCGGGTTCTTCCTCAACACGGTCGCGCTGCGACTGGACCTGGCCGGCGACCCTACCTTCGCGGAGCTGCTCGGCCGGGTGCGCGACACCGCACTGGACGCGTACGACCATGCGGACGTCCCGCTCGACGCGGTCGTCCGCGCGGTCCAGCCGGTACGGGACACCGGTCGGAACCCGATCTTCCAGACGATGATCGAGTTCGAGAACGACGACGCGTTCCCGTTCGACCTGCCCGGGGTGGACGCGCACACGCTCGATCACCGGGGCGAGCGCGCCCTGGCCGACCTCAGTTTCTACGTGACGAACCACCCGGACGGAATCTCCTGCCGGCTGGAGTACCACACCGACCTGTTCGACGGCAGCAGCATCGAGCGGCTGTTGTCGTACCTGGTGGCGATCCTCTCGGCAGCCGTCCTCCAGCCCCGTACGCCGATCTCGGCACTGGTCGGGATTCTTCCCGAGGACCGGGACACGTTGGCGCGTTGGGGCACCGGCCGTCGCCGTGAACCGCCGCAGGGCTGCCTCCACGATGCCGTACGGCGCTGGGCGGTCGAGACGCCGCAGAGTGTGGCGCTGATCGGCGGCGGCAGCGTGTTGACGTACCGGCAACTCGACGATCGGGCCCAGGTGCTCGCGGACCGGTTGGCCCAACGCGGTGTCGGCGCGGGCGAGATCGTGGCGCTGTGGTTGCCCCGGTCACCGGAGTTCGTCGTCGCCACGCTGGCGGTGCTGCGTACCGGTGCGGCGTACATGCCGCTGGATCCGCTGCTCAATGCCAGGCAGGTTCGTTTCATGATCTCCGACAGCGGTGCCCGGGTGGTGCTGACCACGGAGGGCAACGCACCGACAGACCTGCCCGAGGGGGTCCGCCCGCTCCACGTCGACGTGGAGGTCGACGAGACAATGGTCGGTGGCACCCTGACCCGGGTGGCGGACGACCCGGACGCTGCCTGCTACGTCATCTACACCTCCGGTTCGACCGGCACACCGAAGGGTGCGGTGATCACCCATCGCAGTGTGCTGAACCTTTCCCGGTGGTATCACGACACGTTGGAGCTGACCAGCGCGGACCGCAGCGCCGCCGTCTGCGGGCAGAGTTTCGACGCCTCCATGCTGGAGATATGGCCGACCTTCATCGCCGGTGGCAGCCTCGCCATCGCCGACGACGCGGTGCGCCTGGACTCGATGGCGCTCGCCCGCTGGATGCGTGTCTCCGGGGTGACCGTGGCGATGCTGCCCACGCCGATCGGCGAAGGGCTGCTCTCGCTGCCCGTCGCGGCCCAGCCACGACTGCGCCACCTGGCCGTCGGCGGCCAGCAGCTCCGGGTACGCCCACGGCCCGAGCTGCCGTACGTCGTCCACAACGTGTACGGGCCGACCGAGACGACGGTGGTCGTGGTGGTGGACGTGGTGGCCGACGCGTCGAGTGCGCCGGACGGTCCGATCCCGATCGGCCGACCGTTGGACAACATCCACGTCGAGGTACGCGACCAGCACGGCAACCTGGCACCGCTGGGCGCCGTGGGGGAGCTGTTCATCGGTGGTGCCGGGGTGGGGCGCGGATACCTGAACCGCCCGGAGTTGACCGAGGACCGGTTCGTGGACGATCCGGGCGGCGGGCCGGGCGCCTGCTTCTACCGCAGCGGTGACCTGGTCCGGTGGACCCCCGACGGGGTGCTGGTCTTCCTCGGCCGCGCCGACGACCAGGTCAAGATCCGGGGCAACCGGGTCGAGCCGGGGGAGTCGTCGGCGGTTCTGCGTGGGCTGGACCTGGTCGCCGACGGGATCGTGGTGGCCCGCCGGGACCACAACGGGGACGCGTACCTCGCCGGATTTGTGGTGCCCGCGTCGGGCGTACCGCACGAGGGGATCGCCGAGCGGCTCGTGGCGGCGATGTCCGACAAGCTTCCCGACGTGCTGGTGCCTCGGGCATGGGCGGTCCTGCCGGTGCTGCCGCAGACCGGCAACAACAAGTTCGACCAGGCCAACCTGCCCGAGCCGACGATCCGGACCGCCGTGCCCAGCCCTGTCCTGCCCAGCCCTGTCCGGCCCGCACAGGCGCTCCCGCTCCCGCCCCCGACCCAAGCTCCTGCTCCTGCTCCGGTGCCTCCGGCCGACGACATCGACAGAACGGTACGTGCGCTCTGGGCAGCCGAACTCGACCATGAACCGGAGACGATCGAAGAGAGTTCCTCCTTCTTCGCCCTCGGCGGTCACTCGATCAACGCCCTGCGCCTGCTCAACCGGATACACGAGGCGACCGGCGTCGAGTATCCGGCGCTGGACTTCTTCCGCGCGCCGACCGTCGCCGCCATGGTCGGGCGGCTGCGTGAGCACGCCACCGGGGTCGTGAACAGCCACACCGGGCGGGTACGGGGCGCGCTGTGACCTTCGAGGAGTTGCTGGAGTACGTCGCCGTCCGCGACGTACGGCTCACCGGTGTCGACGGCACACTGCGCTACGACGCCCCGGCCGACGCGGCGACCCCGGAGCTGGTGGCGGCGCTGCGTTCGTACAAGGGTGAACTGTTGCGGTGGCTCGCCGTCCCGGCCGGCGAGCGTGAGGTGACGCGGGCACCGCTGTCGGCCCAACAGAACCGGATGATGGAGAACGTCGAGCGGACCGGGAACTCCAGCGGCTGGAATGTCGGACTGCGACTGGAACTGGTCGGCGAGCTGGACGTCGCCGCGTTGGACGCCGCGGTCGACGGGCTGCTTGCCCGGCACCACGCGCTGCGGGCCCGGCTGGCACCCGACGACGACATCTGGACCCAGCGGATCCTCGCCCACCAACGGGTTCCGCTGCCCGTCATCGACCTCACCACACTCGCCCCCGACCAGGCACGCCGGCGGGCCGAGCAGGCGTGCCGGGCGGTGGTGGAACCGGCGTTCGGACTGGCGGACGAGGCGCCGGTGCGGTACGCGCTGATCCGTCTCGACCCGGGCGAGTCCTGGCTGGTCCTGGTCGTGCACCACATCGCCTGTGATGGCTGGGCGATCTCGGTGCTGCTCCGTGACCTGGCCGCCGGTTACCGCAGCGCGCACGCCGGGGGTACGGCCGACTTCGGCCCGCCCGCGGCGCAGTGCACCGGCTACGCCCACTGGCAGCGGGAGCAGTGGGACGAGTCGACCCGACGCCGGCGGCTCGCCCACTGGGCGGAGCACCTCGGTGAGGGGCCTCTCACCCTGGACCTGGCGTTCGACGGTCCCGCCCCGGACCGGCCCACCGGGCGCGCCGCCACCCACCGGTTCGAGATCCCCGACGAGGTACGGCGCGCGACGGAGGCGTTCGCACAGGCGCGGGGCGCCACCGTTGGCGCGGTGACGGCCGCCGCGATGGCACTCCTGCTCGCCCGGATCAGTGGGCAGCCCGACGTCACGCTCTCGGTGCCCCACGCGAACCGCTCACCCCGGGCGTACGAGGAGGCGGTCACGGTGATGACGACGGCGCTTCCGCTGCGGGTCCGTACGACCGCTGCGGCGACGTTCGCCGCACTCGTCGACCAGACCGCGGCCAGCCTCTTCGCCGGGATCGACAACCTGTTGCCGACCGCCTGGATCTACGGGCAGTTTCTGGGGCCGGCGGGCGGGGGGATGCCGTCCGGTGTGATGGTGAGCTTCGCGTTCCAGAACACCCTGGACATGCGGCTGGACCTGCCGGGCCTGGCCGTTCGGGTGCACGACGTGCCGACCGACGCGGAGCGGGGTGCGCTGATGTTCGGTCTGGTGCCCGGACGGGACCGGCTCGACGGCTACCTGGAGTACCCGTTGGACCGGCTCACCGACGAGACCGCGCGCCGCTGGACGGCCCGGTACGTCGACCTGCTCGCCGATGCCTGCCGGCATCCCGACCGTCCTCTCGGCGACGCCTGTCCGCATCCCGATGGTCCTCTCCGTGACGCCGCGCGTCCCGACCGGACGGGTCGGGATCCTGTGTGGAACGTGGCGTGAACCGGGGCGGTGCCGCGACCTTTTGTCGGGTGGCCGAGGGTCCGTCGCGACCTTTTGTCGCTGCGGATAAAAGTGAGGCTCTTCCTGTCGAAAGTTGTAGACACGTCGATGTTAAGTCCGTTAGGGTCGGGCAACATCAAATTGTTTCGTCGAGGTAACCGGCGGCGCGGTTAGCTCACCGACCGAGGGCCACAGCTCGGCCGGGGAAAGTGGCGTTTCCCCAGGTCAGCGGTGCCGGCAGGTCGAACCGGCGCGTCGGCGCGCGCCACGCCCGCAGCCACGTCGACCCTCTACACCTTTTGATGCCCGGTCGGCCCGTGTCCGGCCACCAACCCCCACCCATCGTCCCTGTCTGTCCCAGACCTCAGGTCTGTCTGTCCACAGTGCTCTGCCGGGTGGCGACGCCAGTCGGTTCCAGCAGCGTGGGTCGGGCGTACCTGTGGTCCGCTGCCATGTCATCCATCGATCCTCGCGAACGCCGCTGCGGGAACGTCGGAAGTTCAAGGAAGACTCGCGAAAGGTATGCTCGACATGCCATCTTTCCCTGTACGACGCGGTTCACCGCGTCGTTTGCGACTACTCACCCGGCTCGCCACGAGCCGGCCAAGCCGGCCGTTGACGGTGCTCGCGGCAGCGGCCCTCATGTTGGTCAGCTCCACTCTGGCCGCGGTTCCGGTGAACGCGCGCCCGGTGGACAACAGCACCGGCAGCGCCTCCTCGGCAGGACAACTCCAGGCCCAGGTGCTCACCTGGACGGCAGGCAACGACTTCCAGACCTACCGTTCCGTCCCCACCACCGCCGTCGCCGGGCCGACCACCCTCGTCTTCGAGAACAGCGCCGCGACCGGCAACACCACCGGCATGCAGCACACGCTGACGTTCGACACCGGTAACCCCGCGTACAACCGCGATGTCGACGTGAACATCCTGGCTGACCCGTTCGACGCCAACCAGGGCCGGTGGACCGTCGACGTGGTGCTCACGCCCGGCACCTACCGCTACTTCTGCGCGATCCCCGGGCACGGAGCGATGACCGGTCTGCTCGTCGTCAGCGGCGGTGGCCAGGACACCACCCCGCCGACGGTGACGGCGCAGGTGTCCGGCGAGCGCAACGGCGATGGCGCGTACGTGGGTGCCGCGACGGTCACCCTGTCGGCCAGCGACACCGGGTCGGGCGTCGGCCGGGTGGAGTACTCGCTCGACGGCGGTCCGTACGGAACGTACTCGGCCCCGGTCACCGTCAACGCCCCCGGCGAGCACACGGTGAACTACCGGGCCACCGACGTGGCGGGTAACACCTCGCCCGTCCAGTCCGTGAACTTCCGCGTGGCGCAGCCGGCGCCCCAGGACACCACCCCGCCGACGGTGACCGCCGCGGTGACCGGTGACCGGGACGGCAACGGTGCCTACGTCGGCATGGCGACCGTGACGGTCTCCGCCACCGACACCGGCTCCGGCGTCGCGCGGGTCGAGTACGCGCTCGACGGTCAGGCGTACGCGGCGTACACCGCACCCGTCATGGTCCACACCACGGGCCAGCACACGGTCAGCTACCGGGCCACCGACGTGGCGGGCAACACCTCCGCTCCGCAGTCGGTCGCCTTTCAGGTCGTCGCCGTTCCGAACCCGGACACCACCGCGCCGACGGTGACCGCCGCGGTGACCGGTGACCGGGACGAGAACGGCGCCTACATCGACGACGCCACCGTCACCCTCACCGCCACCGACGCCGACTCCGGTGTCGACCGGGTGGAGTTCTCCCTCGACGGGCAGGCGTACGCCGCGTACACCGCACCGGTCCTGGTGAACCAGCCGGGCCAGCACACGGTCAGCTACCGGGCCACCGACCGGGCGGGTAACACCTCGACCCCGCGGTCGGTCGCCTTCCAGGTGGTGGCGACTCCGGCTCCGGACACCACCCCGCCGACGGTGACCGCCGGTGTGACCGGCGACCGCAACGGCAACGGCGCCTATGTCGGTGCGGCGACGGTCACCATCTCCGCCACCGACACCGGCTCCGGCGTGGACCGGGTGGAGTTCTCCGTCGACGGGCAGGCGTACGCCGCGTACACCGCACCGGTGACGGTGAACGCCGTCGGCCAGCACACGGTCAGCTACCGGGCCACCGACCGGGCGGGTAACACCTCGACCCCGCAGTCGGTCGCCTTCCAGGTTGTCGCCGTTCCGGACCCGGACACCACCGCCCCGACGGTGACCGCGGCCGTGACCGGTAACCGCGACGGCAACGGTGCCTACATCGGCGCCGCCACGGTGACCCTCACCGCCACCGACGCCGGATCGGGCGTCGCCCGGGTCGAGTTCTCGCTCGACGGACGGCCGTACGCGGAGTACACCGCCCCGGTGACGGTCAACCAGAACGGCCAGCACACCGTTTCGTACCGGGCCACCGACGTCGCCGGCAACACCTCGACCTCGCAGTCGGTCGCGTTCACCGTTGCCGCACCCGCCAACTCCGACACCACCGCACCCACGGTGAACGCGGCGATCACCGGGCAGCAGAACGGGAGCTGGGCGTACGTCGGCAGCGCCACCGTCATGCTGACCGCGACCGACGCCGGTTCCGGTGTCCTACGGGTCGAGTACGCCCTCGACGGCCACGGTTACGTGCTCTACACCGGGCCGCTCACGGTGAACACCCCCGGGTCGCACACGTTCAGCTACCGGGCCACCGACCGGGCGGGCAACATCTCGGGCACCGCCTCGGCCACCTTCACGGTCGTGGAGAGCGTGCCGGTGAAGCCGACCTGCAAGGTGACCGACACCCGGCCGACGGTCTGGATCGGTACGTTGAACAGCGGTGTGGCGAACCGGGTGGTCGAGGCTGGTTGCTCGATCAACGACCTGATCGAGGACGAGCGGACCTGGCCGAACCACACCGAGTTCGTGCAGCACGTCCGGGCGGTCGCCGAGCGCCTGCTGCTCAAGGCTGTGATCCGCCAGCGTGAGCACGGCGACCTGGTGCGCACCGCGAGCGATTCGGGTGTCGGCAAGGCCGACGACAAGCAGGGCTACCAGGTGCTGCTGGACCGCTCGGGTGCCTCGTTCGGCCTGTGGGAGCAGGTCGGCGCGGGCGGCTTCACCCGTAACTCCGACGGTTCGATCACCAGCCGTTCGGTTGACGGTCTCGGGATGCTCTGGTTCCCCGTCCGCGAGTACGGCGACTTCTCGCTGAAGCTCCAGTGGCGGGACGACGCTCCCGGTGACGGGCGCGCCAACAGCGGCGTCTTCGTTCGTTCGCCGCAGGTGCACCAGCACCCGGACGAGTCCCGTCCGGAGTGGGTGGCGATCAAGTACGGCCACGAGTTGCAGATCTACGACGGCCCCGCGGGTGACCAGTACAAGAGCGGATCGGTGTACGGCTTCGACCGGGTCGATCTCGACGGTGCGCAGGTCACTCCGAAGGGCACCTGGAACGACTACGAGATCCGCGTCGTCGGCCAGCACTACTCCGTGTTCCGCAACGGTGAGCTGATCAACGAGTACGTCAACGCGCCCGAGGCCGTCTTCGACCCGCCCCGCGCCGACGATCCCGGTGGCGCCGGACGGCAGAACGCGACCGGCTACATCGGTCTGCAGAACCACAGCGCCGCTGACCGGATCAGTTTCCGCAACATCAGGATCGCCCCGCTCACGCCGTGACGCCGGCACGGCGCGTCGTCTGACCCCTTCCACCCGCGGTGAGCGCGGTTGGCCGAGCGATTGGATACGACATTGGGCAAGTCAACGATGGACAGATTCTCTCCGGGAGGTGGCCGATGACCTCGGTGACCGAGTCGCCGGGCGAACGCCCGGCGGCCCCGGCCCGGTTCCTCGGATCGAGTGCCGGCCGAGCGCTGATGGTGGTCGTGGTCCTGCTGGCGACGATCGGCGGCGCGGGTGGGCTGGCGCTCGCCCGTGACTCGGGCGCGCGTTCGGCCGAGCGGCCCGAGGGCTGCGTCGCACCCGACCGGCGGGTGCAGTTGTACGCGGTGGAACTGCCCCGGGACCCGGCGACCAACCAGATCCGGCTCGGGTACGGGCTGACGCCGCAGACGGCGTCGTACCCCGGCCCGACGATGGAAATGATCGAGGGCGAGTGCCTCGCGATCACGCTGCACAACCAGGTGCCGGTGGCCACCCTGGAGCAGTTGCGCACCGACCCCACCCATCCGCTCGGGGTCTCGTTGCACGCGCACGGCATCAAGTACACCCAGCAGTCCGACGGCACGGTGCACAGCGGCTCGTACGTGCCGCCGGGCGCGTCGCGTACGTACACCTGGTTTGCCAAGCCCCGGGACAGTCGTGGTTCGCAGGGCACGGCGGGCTACTGGTGGTACCACGACCACACGGTCGGCGGGCCGCACGGGACCCAGGGTCTCGGCGCGGGACTGTTCGGCGGGCTCGTGGTGCGCCGGCAGGGGGACGTCCGGCCGGACCGGACCTACGTGACCGCCTTCGGTGACCGCCAGACGATCAACCTGCGGCGCAGCCAGGACGCGGACAAGTGCGACGAGGCGAACCCGCAGCCCGGCCCGACCTGCATGATCGCCAAGATCGGCGAGCGGATCGAGTTCATCGTCATCGGCATCGGTAACGACATGCACACGTTCCACCTGCACGGGCACTCCTGGGCGGACACCCGGACGGGCATGGTCGAGGGGGCCAACAAGGCTCTGATCGACTCGATCCCGATCATCGACAACCGGACCCTCGGCCCTGGTGACAGCTTCGGCGTTCAGGTCCTTGCCGGTGACTCGGTGGGACCTGGTCACTGGATGCTGCACTGCCACATGCAGTTCCACTCCGACCAGGGCATGTCGACGATGCTGCACGTGCTCGACGAGAACGGGGCGATGCCGCCGCACGGCGGCCCGGTTCCGACCGCGCCGGCAGGGTCCGGCTCGGCGACGGCCGGCGACGCGGCGGCCACCCACAACAACCATCGCTGAGTCATGGCGATCTGACCCCATTGAACCCGCACACCACCAGAAGGACTTTCGTACCCTCTCAAGGAGGAGAAATGGCCCAAGAACGCCATTTCCAGATGTCCCGAATGGTCGGACGGCTCCGTCCCGACCCTGCCAACCCTCCACCTCCCGCCCCGGCCGGTGTTCTCCGGTCGCGTGGCCGGGGCGCCGGACCGATCCGTCGCGCGGTCGCGCTGGCGTCGAGCGCCGCTCTGGTGTTCGGCCTGCTGACCACGCCCGCCTCGGCCGCCCCGGACCAGGGCGTGGCCCAGGCGTCGCCGACCTGGGGCAACCAGGTGGTGAACGTCCTGGTCTTCCACGGTCCGGCGGCCTCGCAGGACGACCCGGTCGTCAAGGCCGTCAACACCATCAGGAAGCTGGGTAGCGAGAACGGCTTCTACGTCCACGACTCCGACGACCCGTCGGTCTTCACCCCGGACAACCTGGCCCGCTACCGCAGCGTGGTGTTCCTGTCGGCCAACGGGGTGACGCTGAACGACGCGCAGGAGGCGGCGTTCCAGGCGTACGTCAAGGGCGGCGGCGGCTTCGTCGGCATCCACGACGCGGCCCGCGCGCAGCCCGGCTCGGAGTGGTTCACCGGTCTGATCGGGACCCGCCCGGCGGCGAGTCTGCCGAACGCGGAGAAGATCGAGAGCGTCACGGCGAGCGGCAACAACCCGCCGAACGAGATCGTGCAGAACCTGATCGACGGCGCGACCGGCACCAAGTGGTTGACCCAGTCGCGGACCGGCTGGGTGACCGCGAAGCTCGGCGCGCCGAAGGCGGTGGCGCAGTACGCGCTGACCTCGGCGAACGACTTCCAGGGCCGTGACCCGAGGGACTGGACCCTGCAGGGGTCCGCGGACGGCAACAACTGGACGAACCTGGACACCCGCAGCGGCGAGACCTTCTCGCAGCGGTTCCAGACCAGGCAGTTCACGTTCACCAACACCCAGGCGTACCAGTACTACCGGCTCAACATCACCGCGAACAGCGGTGAGCCGCTGATCCAGTTGGCCGAGCTGTGGCTGATCGGGCCCGACGCCGGGCCGGCACCGGAGAACACGGTGCAGCAGGCGGTCGTGGACCTGGTCGACCGGCAGCACCCGGCCAACAAGGGACTGCCGTTGAACTGGACCCGGTCGGACCAGTGGATGAACTGGGATCCGAGCCCGGTCGGACGGGTCCACACGATCGCCCAGGTGAAGGAGAACACCTACAACGCGGGGCTCGGGGGCAACGGCGCGTTCCACCCGATCTCGTGGTGCCGTGACTACGACGGCGGGCGGTCGTTCTACACCGGCATGGGCCGCACCGAGGCCAGCTACACCACGGACGCGCAGTTCCGCAGCCACCTGCTCGGGGCGCTTCAGTGGACGACCGGTACGGTCCGTGGCGACTGCCAGGCGACCATCGCGTCGAACTACCGCGTCGAGCGGTTGACCACCACGAACCAGTCCGGTCAGCTCGACCAGATCGGCGAGCCGCACGGCCTGACCGTCGCCCCCGACGGCAAGGTCTTCTACATCGGCAAGGCCGCCTGCGCGACCGGGGCGGTTGCCGACTGGAACAACCCGAACGTGGGTCTGGGCTGCGGCACGATTCACCAGTGGGACCCGAAGACCAAGCAGGTCAAGCTCCTCACCACGCTGAAGGTGATGGGCAACCGGGGCAGCGGCAGCGAACTGGTGAAGAACGAGGAGGGCCTGGTCGGCATCACCCTCGACCCGAAGTTCGCGGAGAACGGGTGGTTCTACGTCTACTGGATGCCGCACGAGTCGATCGACCGGGTGAAGCGGATCGGTCAGCGTACGGTCTCGCGGTTCACGTACAACGCCGCGCAGGCGACGATCGACCAGAACACCCGCAAGGACCTGCTGCACTGGGACACCCAGATCCACAGCTGCTGCCACGCGGGCGGTGGCATGACGTTCGACGAGTCCGGCAACCTCTACATCGGTAGCGGTGACAGCAACTCTTCCGGTGGTTCGGACGGTTACTCGGGCAACAACTGGACCCAGGCGTACGAGGGCACCTCGTTCCAGGACGCCCGCCGTACCTCGGGCAACACGAACGACCTCAACGGCAAGATCATCCGTATCCACCCGGAGGCGGACGGGACCTACACGATCCCCGAGGGCAACCTCTTCACCGGTCAGGAGGAGGGCGGCGGCAAGAGCCGTCCGGAGATCTACGTGATGGGCGTGCGCAACATCGCCCGGATCGCCTGGGACCCGGTGAACGACTGGCTCACCGCCGCGTGGGTCGGCCCGGACGCGGGTGCGCCGAGCCCGGAGCTGGGCCCGGCGAAGTACGAGACCGCGACGATCATCACGTCGGCGGGCAACCAGGGTTGGCCGTACTGCATGGGTAACGGGCAGCCGTACCGTGATCGCAGCAGCACCGACGCCACGGTCCTGACCGGCTGGTACGACTGCGACAACCTGAAGAACGAGTCGCCGCGCAACACCGGTCTGGTCAACATCCCGCCGGCCCGGGACAACATGATCTGGTACTCGCCGCAGGGTGGTGGGCCGGTCTTCCCGACCCGCACCGACGGCAGTGGCCTGCCGAGCTACAAGGCGGAGGAGGCCACCTTCACCCAGCCGTACCTGAGCGGTGGCGGCCAGGCGATCATGGACGGCCCGACGTACCAGCGCTCCAAGGTCGACGTCAACAGCGGCGTCGCGTGGCCGGCGTACTGGGACAACAAGTGGTTCATCGGTGACCAGTCCAACTCCAACAACCGGATCGCGGTCACCGTCGATCCGAGCAAGGTCGCGCAAGCCGGGGCCCCGGCCTTCGCCGAGGATCTGCGCAGCATCATCCCCGGCGGTAGCGGCACCACCCAGCTCCAGTCGTGGATGGACGCGAAGTTCGGCCCCGACGGTGCGCTCTACATGCTCGACTACGCCGGTGGCTTCTTCAGCCTGCACGCGAACCAGAAGCTGATCCGGATCACCTACCAGGGTGGTCAGGCGACCCCGAACCCGAGCCTGGCCACGGCCCGGTCGGTCACGCCGAGCCAGCCGCGGACCGTCGCGTTCTCGGCGAACCGGGTCGGTGGCGTGGCGTGGGAGTGGGACTTCGGCGACGGCAGCAAGCCCTCGACCCAGGCTCACCCGACGCACATCTACAAGCGGTACGGCACCTTCCAGGCAACGGTGAAGGTGACCTACGCCAACGGTGAGGTTGTCACCGGGAAGGTCGACGTCAACGCCGGCTGCACCGCGGCCGACGCCCGGCCGACGGTCTGGCTGCTCGACGCCGACACCGGGGTCGCCAATCGGCAGGCCGGCGGTGGCTGCACGATCAACGACCTGATCGACGACGAGAGCACCTGGCCGAACAAGGGTGCGTTCGTCAGCCACCTCGACGATGTGCTCGCCGAGCTGAGCGCGGCACACATCATCGACAACCGTGAGGTGACGAAGCTGCGCCGGGCGGGTTCGCAGTCCCCGATCGGCCTGGCCGCCGGGTACAAGCCGATCTTCGACGGGTCGGCGTACTCGCTCGCGGGTTGGCGTCAGGCGCCCAGCGGGTCGTTCTCGCTGCGTCCCGACGGTTCGATCCGCAGCTCCGGCGGGCTCGGCATGCTGTGGTACGCGGACCAGGAGCTTGCCGACTACTCGATCAAGATGCAGTTCCGGGACATCTCCCCGGAGGGCTTCCGGGCGAACAGCGGTCTCTTCGTACGCTTCCCGGACCCGCGCATCCCGCTGGAGCAGCGTCCGGCCGGCAGTTGTGGCACGGTGGGTTCGGCCCGCAGCTCCCAGGCATGGGTCGCGATCTACTGCGGCCACGAGATCCAGATCTACGACGGTGAGACGGGTGAGACGCAGAAGACCGGCTCGGTCTACAACTTCTCGCCGAACACCCTGGACAAGGCCGGGGTGACCCCGAAGAACCAGTGGAACGACTACGAGATCCGCGTGGTCGGCCAGCACTACACGATGATCCGCAACGGTGTGGTGATCAGCGAGTTCGACAACACGCCGGGCAAGCAGTCGTCCCGCCAGGGTGACCCGCCCACCGACCTGCGGCAGTTCCTCAGCGGTTACGTCGGGTTGCAGAACCACGGCAACAACGACCTGATCGAGTTCCGCAACGTGCGGGTGCGCGAACTCTGACCGACCGGTGCCGGGTACGGGCGCGATGCCCGTACCCGGCACTGTGCCGGGCTCGACGCACCAGGCCGGCGGCCGGTGCGGGGTCGGGCCAGGCGAATGCGAGAACCGTCCGTTTCTTTGGCAAATCGGACGTACCCTGAGGGCCAGGTACGGCGCTGGAGGGGGCCGGCATGGCAGCGATGGGTGATGGCCGCTCGCCGGCCGGCCGGTACGGAGACCGCGGGGCCGGTCCGTCCCGCCTGTCCCTGATCATGATCCTGACGTTGGCGGTCGGCTCGATCCTGGGTGCCGTGTACGTCACCGGCCGGGCGGTCGGTACGCCTGAGCAAACGCACCACCCGGTGGCTGCCCCGACCTCGCTGGACGCGTCCCGCGTCGCCACCGCCGCACCTTCGTCGGACGCCGATCCGGGAACGACACAGCCCCCGCCACCGGCGCCGTCCTCGGCCGCCCCCGCGACCTCCGATCCGGGCCCGGACCCCGCCGCCGACCCTGCCCGGTCGACGCCCGAGGGAAGTGGCCCCTACGGCAGCCGGATCAGCACCGGCTCCCGCGACGTGGCGCTCACCTTCGATGACGGCCCGAACCCGGAATTCACCCCGAAGGTCCTCGCCGAACTGGAGCGTCACCAGGTCAAGGCGACCTTCTGCCTGGTCGGTGAGCTGGCTGCGGCGTACCCGGAACTGGTCCGGGCGATCGCCGCCGCCGGCCATACCCTCTGCAACCATTCCTGGTCCCACGACCCGACCCTGGGCAGCCGGACGAAAACAGCCATCCGGGCCGACCTGACCCGTACCAACGCCGCCATTCGGGCCGCGGTTCCGGACGCCGAGATCGCCTACTACCGCCAACCGTACGGCGGGTGGACGGCCACGTCGGTGGCGACCGCGTGGGAACTCGGCATGACACCGGTGCACTGGGACGTGGACTCGCTGGACTACAACCGACCCGGTGCGGGCCGTATCGCGTCGATCGTCACCGGGCGCGTGGGCGCCGGCTCCGTCGTGTTGATGCACGACGCTGGCGGCAACCGGCAACAAACCGTCGACGCGCTCCGGACGATCCTGCCCGACCTGCTTCGGAGGTTCAGCGTGACGGCCCTGCCGACCGGGCCACCCCGGACTCCCGCCGACCGGTAGTCCGTCGTACGGCAGCAGCTTCCAGGGTCGACGATGTCAGGACAGCAGTTCGCGGACCCGGGGGATGACCTGTCGAAGCGGGTGGCACGCAGAGCGGTCAGGTTGGTGGCGATCTTCCGTGCCACGGTCTCCGGTGACCCGACGTAGAGCGCGCCCTGCGGCCCGATCTCGTACCGGAAGGACTCCTTTGTCGGTACGGCGAATCCCCGGGTCCTGCTGACCTTCCGGATGACCTCCAGATAGCGGGGCCAGAACTCGTCGAGGGCCTGCTCGTCGGTGGCGGCGACGTGTCCGGGGGAGTGCACCCCGATCGGTCGGGTGGGCTGTCCGAGCTGCTCCAATGCCTGGTGGAAGAGCTGGGAGAAGGGCGCGAACCGGGTGGGGGATCCGCCGATGATCGCGAGCATCAGGGAGTAGCCGTACCGCGCGGCGCGGATGACCGACTGGGGGCTGCCGCCGACGCCGATCCACGCCGGGAAGGAGCCGGACTCGGGGTACGGCACCACGTCACGCCGACCTGGTCGGCGAGAACGCCTTCCTCGCGAGCCGAGGTGGGGCGGACGTGCCGTCGGTCATGCTTGTTCCTCCCCGGCGTGCGCGGTGACCGGCTGCGGGTGGAGGTGTTCCTGCAACGCCCGCAGGATGTCGGCGAGCGCGTCGAACTGCTCGGGCGTCAGTGCGTCGCCGAAGTGTTGTTTGATGGCCCGCAGATGGGGTGCGGTGGCGGCCCGGAAGATCTGTGCCCCGTCGTCGGTGAGCGAGATCTCGGAACCTCGGTTGTCCGTGGCGCACTCGTCTCGACGGACCAGCCCTCGCCGCTCCATCCGACGCAGGTGGTGGGAGAGCCGACTCCGTTCCCAGTCGATGCTCGCCGCGAGCTCCGATGACCGCAGCCGCGTGCCGTCTGTCTCGCTCAGAGCGAGCAGCACCTGGTAGTCGGCCGGCGAGAGGTTCGAGTCCCGGGCCAGTTGTGCTCCCATCAGCTTGCGAAGATCATCTGTCGTGTCGATCAACGCTCGCCATGTCGCCAGCTCCCTGGTTGTCATCCGCCGCCGGGCTGCCGTGGCCGTGGCTTCGTCGTCCCGCATGCTCCGCTCCCCATCCGCTTGACGCCTCAAGGTTAGCCCACTTGTTGACGCGTCAACATTGACGCGTCCATCACAATCGCGGCGGGCACGCGCGGGAGGGCGACATCCCGTGTCGCCGGAACATGGAGGCGCGGAACCGAGTGGCTCTTGGTCGCGAATGCTCGGCCAGCTACGGGCGGGTCTTCCGGAGACTGTTCCCGGGAGACCCGCCGTTCGCGTACCCGGAGCCGGTCAGGCGGCGGGCGCGTTGACCAGACGCCAGGCCGCGCGTCGTGCCGCCTGCTGGCGTGGGTCGGCGACCGGTGCCGCCGCCAGCAACCGCTGGGTGTACGGATGCGTCGGCGAATGCAACACCGTGCCCGTCTCGCCCTGCTCTACCACCCGACCGTGGTGCATCACCACGACCCGGTCGGCGAGTTGCCGCACCACGGCGAGATCGTGGCTGATGAACAGGCAGGCGAAGTCGAACTGCTGCTGAAGTGACCGAAGCAGTTCCAGGATCCGCGCCTGCACCGAGACGTCCAGTGCGCTGGTCGGCTCGTCGGCGATCAGGATCGCCGGGTTCAGTGCGATCGCACGGGCGATCGCCACCCGTTGGCGCTGGCCACCGGAGAACTCGTACGGGTAGCGGTCGCGCCGGGACGCACCGAGCTGGACCGCCTCAAGTAGTTCGTCCACCCGTCGCCGCAGTGCCGGCCCACGCAGTTGGCTGTGCAGCATCAGCGGCTCGCCGATGCTGTCGGCGACGGTCAGGCGGGGATTCAACGACGAGGCGGGGTCCTGGAAGACGATCCCGATCCGGGATCGGATCTGGCGCAGTGCTCGGCTGTGCCGTCTCGGGTGCCGGGCCGCCTGGCCGATATCGGTGCCCGCGACCAGCACCGTGCCGGAGGTCACCGGCACGAGTCCGGCCAGGGCGCGGCCGATGGTCGACTTGCCGGAGCCGGACTCACCGACCAGGCCGAGCAACTCCGCCCGGTGGATGTGCAGTGAGACCTGGTCGACGGCGCGGACCCGATCGCCGGCCCGCCGACCGGGATAGTCGACGGTGAGTTCGCGCAGGAGCACCACCGGAGCCGGCGCGTTCTCAGCCGGCGTGGGAGTTCGCGCCGGCTGCTCGGACACGGTGGCCCGGGGCGACGGCACCCCCGTTGCGGGAAGCCGCAGTTCGTCGAGCCGGGGTACGGCGCGCAGCAGGGTACGGGTGTACTCGTGCTCCGGCGCGTCGAACAGTCGGGACACCGGGGCCTGTTCGACCACCTCGCCGGCACGCAGCACCACCACGTCGTCGGCGATGTCGGCGACCACACCCATGTCGTGGGTGATCAGCAGGATCGACATGTCGAGTCGGGCGCGCAGGTCGCGGAGCAGGTCGAGGATGCCCGCCTGCACGGTCACGTCCAGGGCGGTGGTGGGCTCGTCGGCGATCAGCAGCACCGGGTCGCAACTGATCGCCATCGCGATCATCGCCCGTTGCAACTGCCCACCGGAGAGTTCGTGTGGGTAGGACCGGGCCACCCGGCCCGGGTCGTCGAGACCGACCAGCCCGAGCAGTTCCCGGACCCGCGCGGTGAGCGCCGCCCGGTCCAGGTCCCGGTGTGCGCGGATCGCCTCCCCGATCTGGTCGCCGATGGTGAAGACCGGGTTCAGCGCGGTCATCGGTTCCTGGAAGATGGTGCCGATCCGGCCGCCCCGCACGGTCCGCAGCAGCCCCGGCTCGGCTCCGGTCAGCCGTACCCCGTCGAGGACGATGCTGCCGCTCACCCGCGCGTTGTACGGCAGCAACCCCAGGGCTGCCATGGCGGTGACGCTCTTGCCCGAGCCGGACTCGCCGACCAGGGCGAGGACGTGCCCGCGACGCAGCTCGAAAGCCACGTCGCGGGTCGCCTCGTGCGTCACGCCGTCCACCTCGAAGGAGATGGTGAGGTTCTCCACCGTCAGCAGCGGCGGCGTATCGGACACGGTCATCCCTGCTTCAGCGATACCTTCAGGTAGTTCGGGTACGCGGGGAAGGCCGCGACGAAGAAGTTCTCCACGTTCGAACCGCGCAGGAACGAGTTCTTCGTGTAGGTCAGCGGAACCACCGGGGAGTCCTGGAGGATCCGCTTGTCCGCCTGCGCCCACAGCGCCTGCGCCTTGGCCGGATCGGTCTCGGCGGTGGCCTGGCTGATCAGGGCGTCCACCTCGGGCTGGGAGTAGCGGGACAGGTTGGATCCCCCGCCGCCGATCTCGCTCGACGCGAAGAGCGGCTGGATGTTGCCGTTCGCGCTCGGGAAGTCCGGCTGCCAGCTGCTGACCGTCAGGTCGTAGTCGCCCCGGTCGCCGGTGATCTCGTCGATGACCGTGGTCTCGTCGGCGGGCTTGATCGTGACGGTGATGCCGGCCCGCTGCAACCCCTGCTGGATCGCCTGCGCCTGGGAGAGGTGCACCTGGTCGTTCTCGGAGAGCAGGACCAGGTTCAGGTTCGTCTGACCGGCCTCGGTGAGCAACTGCTTGGCCTTCGCCGGGTCACCGGACGGGTCGGTCGGGTAGAGGTCGTACTCGACCCGACCGGCGATGCCCGGCGTGATCAGGGTGCTGGCCAGCGCGCCACCGATCGCACCGCCCGAGCTGACCTGGTAGGCCCTCTTGTCGACCGCGTACTGGATCGCCTGGCGCACCTTGAGGTCCTTGAGCGCGTCACGTCGGGTGTTGATCGCCAGGTACGAGAGCGCGCCCGGGTCGGAGGTGACCAGGCGCTGCTTCGCCGCCGGGTTCTGCTCGATCTGGACGAGCTGGGCAGGCGGGACGAAGCCGGCGCCGAAGGCGAACTTGTCGTCGCCGGCGTCGGCGATCAGCCGCTGCGCGGCGACGGTGGTGTCCTGGCCGAGCTGGAAGACCACCTGGTCCGGGCCGGCGGTGCGCACCGGGTCGGTCGCCGGGTCCCAGTTCGGGTTCCGCTTCAGCTTCACCGAGGTGCCCTGCTGGTACGACTCCACCTGGTAGGGGCCGGAGGCGAGCGGGTTCTGGTTGTAGAGCTTCGGGTCGTCCTTCGCCTTCGGTACGGGCGTGAACGCCGGCATCGATGCGATCCAGGGCCAGTCCCCGTACGCGGTCTTGAGGTGGAAGACGATGGTCTTGGCGTCCGGGGTCTGCACCGAGGCGAGCTCTGCGCCGGCGTACGGCCCCTTGTAGTCGGTGGCGCCGTCGAGCAGGTTCTTGTGGTAGCCGAGGCCGCCGGAGAGCTCGGGCGCGAAGGAGCGCTCGATGCCGTACTTCACGTCGGCCGAGGTGATCTCCGTGCCGTCGGCGTACTTGAGCCCGTCCTTGAGCGTGTAGGTCCAGGTCTTGCCGCTGTCGCTGCTGCGACCGGTGTCCGTGGCGAGGTCCGGCACGACCTGCGCCGGCTTGCCCGGCTGGACATCCCAGGTGGTGAGCCGGCGCAGTACCAGGCCGAGGGTGGTGATGGCCAGGTTCTGGCTCTTCGCCGGGTCGAAGTTGATGTCGGTGGCCGCGCTGAGGATGGTCAGCGTGCCGCCCTTCGCGGTGCCGGTGGTCGACCCGCCGGCGTTCGGTGCCGCCGTCGGGTTCGCGTTGCAGGCCGTCAACGCGAGCAACACGCTCAACGTCGCCCCGCCCAGGGCCAGGGATCTTCTCACAGGGGGTTCCTTTCGATGGTGGGCGCGACGCGCCCCCGGGTGGTTGTCGGATCCGCCTGGGCGGCGTCCGAGTCGGGGCCGGCGCGTGTCAGCGCGTCACCCTCGGATCGAGAACCCCGTACACGAGATCCACGAGGAAGTTGGCGAATATCACCAGGAACGCGGAGAAGAGGGTGATCCCGACGATCAGCGGCAGGTCGACGTTGCCGACCGCGTCGAGCAGCAGGGCGCCGAGGCCCTGCATGCTGAACACCCGTTCGCTGATCACCGCACCGCCGAGCAGCGTGCCGAGGTCGAGGCCGAAGACCGTGACCACCGGGATGAGTACGTTGCGCAGCGCGTGCCGGCCGACCACCCGACGCTCCCGCAGTCCCTTGGCGCGGGCGGTGCGGATGTAGTCCTCGCTGAGCACCTCCAGCATCTGCGCCCGGGTCAGCCGTGCGTAGACCGCCGCCGAGAGCAGTGCGAGTACGCACCAGGGCAGCACCAGGTGCCAGGCCCAGCCCACCGGGTCCTCGGTCAGTGGCACGTACCCGCCGACCGGCACCATGTTGAGCGTGAAGCCGAAGAGCAGGATGCCCAGCAGCGCGGCCAGGTAGCTCGGCGTGGAGACACCGATGGTGGCGAGGGACATCGCCGCCCGATCGATCATCGTTCCGCGCCGGACGGCGGCGAACACTCCGGCCGCCACACCGATGACCAGCCAGAGCAGCGCCGCGCCGACAGCGATGGAGAAGGTGACGGGCGCCCGCTCCACGATCAGGTCGGTGACCGAGGCGTTGAGCCGGAACGAGTAGCCGAAGCAGGGCGCGGCGCACTCCACGGCGGCGGCCCCGGAGCCGAAGTGGCGGCCCGCGAAGATTCCGCCGAGGAAGTCGAGATACTGCTGCAACCAGGGCTTGTCGTACCCCATGAAGGCGCTCGCGTCGGCGAGCCGCTGCGGGGTGCAGGGCTTGCCGCAGGAGAGTTGGGCGGGGTCCGCAGGCAGCAGGTAGAAGACCGCGTACGTCAGCACGCTGATGACCAGCAGGGTGCCGACCATGCCGAGCAACCGTAGGGCGACGTGTCGCAGGGTTTTCATCGCCGTACCCCTCGGGTGCGTGGGTCCAGTGCGTCGCGCAGCCCGTCGCCGAGCAGGTTGAAGGCGAGCGTGGTGAGGAAGAGGGCCATGCCCGGGAAGACCAGGAACATCGGGTCGGTCTGCACCCAGGAGATGGCGTCGCCGATCGAACGTCCCCACGCCGGCGTCGGTGGCGGCACCCCAACCCCGAGGAAGGAGAGCGCCGCCTCCGCGCCGATCATCCCGGGGATCATCATCGTGGTGTAGACGATGACCGTGGACCACAGGTTCGGCAGCAGTTGACGTCTGAGGAGGTGTCCCGGGGGTGCGCCGAGCGCGGTGGCGGCGACGACGAAGGTGCGTCGTTTCAGGGCCATCGTCTGGCCACGTACGACCCGGGCGATCGACGGCCAGCCGAAGAGCCCGATGACCAGGATGACGAGGAGTTGCTTGGGGAAGCTGGCCGGTGCGATCGCGCCGAGCGCGATGACGAAGATCAGCCAGGGGAAACCGAGCAGTACGTCGATGATCCGGCTCAGCACCCGGTCGTACCAGCCACCGAAGAAGCCGGCGGTGACACCGGAGACGACCCCGATCAGCACCGACAGTACGGTCGCGCCGATTCCGACCAGGAAGGACGTACGGGCGCCGTACACCACGATGGCGAAGAGGTCCCGTCCGGTCATCGGCTCCACGCCGAACCAGTGCTCGGCGCTGATCCCACCACCGACGCCGATCGGTGCGCCGGAATCGGAGACCGCCGAGAGGTCGTAGGTGAAGGGGTCCTGCCCCTCGATGGCGCAGAGTAGCGGTGCCGCGACGGCTACCACCAGGAAGAACAGGGCCGTCACGGCACCGGCCATTGCCCAGCGGTCGCCCAGCAGGCGGCGGAGCGGGTGCCGGACCGTCCGCGTTACCGCGAGGTCGGGCGGGGTGAGTGGGGCGTCGACGGACACTGTTCCTCTTCGAAGGTCGTGGAGCGCAGGTGCCGGCTAGCTGCGGGGGCTGGTTCGGCGATGCTGCACGAGCACGACAACCTCCGGACGAAACCGACGTGACGGGTGGGCGCTTGTGGCGCTCACCCGTTCTGCGCCGCCCATCGTAGGGACGTTCTAGATCATCCGCGACGGTCCGATGTTCGCCGACCCGACGGCCAGTTGGCGTGTCGGCTCTCTGGGTGGCGCCGGTCAGGCTGGCTGCCGGAGGTACATGACCACAGGTCAGGGTGGTTGTGGTGAGTGTGGCGGGGGCTGTCGTGTGGCCCGTGTTGCAGTGACGATAGTCGATCGATGTCGCTCCAGGAAGAGACCTACAACACATATCGCTTTAGTAGGAATTAGCGTGCTCCGTAGGATCCGTGACGAACCTGTGACGAGATGTCACGGGTTGTTGCCGAACTTCGGTGGGGTGGCGGGTTGCCGGAGCACGCGGGCTCCCGACCGGGGCTGCCGCCCACTGGTCCCGGATCGTGCCGTGACACGCGTACGGGTTCTCTCGATCGTTAGCTTCCGTGTACCGTCCGAAGTGGCGGCCGGTCGAGGGTAGAGGCCCGGCTTGCCGCCGCCCAGTCCTCTACCGGGAGGCACCGGTGGCCCGCACCACTGATCCATCCTTGTACGACGACACCCACGCTCGCGACAAGGCGCTCTACCTGACGTGGCTCGCGGAGGCGTACCTCGACGCCAACGAACCGGAGCAGGCGTGCGTCACCGCCGGTCGCGCCATGAGCCTCTCGTTCGGTGTCGGGTCAGTCCGGCCAACGAAACGGCTCGACCTGTTCCTCGGCCGCCTCGCTCCCTACGCGGCACTGCCGTGCGTCGGCGACCTGCGCGCCGTAGCTACGGAGTGGGTCCAGCAGCGCCGACTGATTGCCGAAGCCAAGCCAGGCACTCGGTAGACCCAGCGACGATCGGGGTGGCGATGACCTGCGGGTTGCTCCAGGGGTGGCGGGCCAGCAGGTGTGCTTCCAGGGCGTCGTATCGGTCGGCCGTGGTGTAGAGCAGCAGCCGCCACTCCTCCCCGGTGCCCTGCTCGCCGAGGTGCCAGAACACGCTGACGACTGGACCGATCACCTGGGCGTTGCCGGCCAGCCGTGCCGCCACGGCGGACTGTGCGAGGTCGATGGCGGCGGCACGCGTTTCGGTCGCCGTGGCCACCTGGAGGTAGTCGCTCATCGCCGGAGCTTAACGTCGTCTGCGGACGGATCGGGTGAGATGGCGGGCGCTGATCAGCTATCGCTCGCGCTGACCAGGGGCGACGCTGCTGGAGGGCGCGACGACCTTTCAGTTCCAGGTCGTGCGGGGTCGCCGTGCCCACCCCGATCGTGCGGGGACGTGGTCGGCCGGCTTGCTCGTACCACGTCCCCGCACCCCCTGACGTGAGGTGGGCGATGAACAGCACGCGACGGAAGTGGTTCCTGAACCCCGACGACTCGGCACCGGTCGACCCGCCGGCTACGCCGCCGGCACCGGTGCCCATGCCGCCGCCGGTGGTGGTGGACCGGTCGCCCCGGGAGCTGGTGACGCTCGCGGTGGGCGCGGCGACGATCGACGGCTCCCGCCGGTACGGTGCCCGGTCGGCCATGCCCCGTCGGAACTCCGGGCGGTGGTCGGCATGACCAGTGACGCCGAGCGGATGGTGCGGGAGGCGCTGCGGGTGACCGCCGAGCACGCCGACGGCGGTCGGTTTGCCGTGGTGGTGCACCGTATTGCGCCGGCCGGTCACCTGCGCGTGATGCGGGATGACGGCTCTGTTGCGGACGTGTACCTCGTGTGAGTGGTGGTGGTTGGCGGCTACGCGGCGAAAGGGGCAGCCGAGTGGGGGGGGGGGGGGGCGGGCCCCCCCCCCCCCCCCCCCCCCCCCCCCCCGCCGCACCCCCCCCCCCCCCCCCCCCCCCCCCCCCGCCCCCCCCCCCCCCCGCGCGCGCCCCCCCCCCACGAGCGCCCCAACT
>NZ_JBITIH010000027.1:0-93420 GCF_044458865.1 Micromonospora sp. NPDC050417 | reverse complement strand
GTACGAGGCCACAGGCTTCACGAGGCGGGACGCCCCGGCGCTGCTCCGGTCGTACGCGATGTATAACGACCCCACCCCCGCCAACATTCCACCGACCACGCCCCGAGACCCTGTTGATCAAGCCCAAAAACCTCGCAACGAAGACAGCCGGTACGAATGGCAACCTGTGGCTCAGACACGACTCGGACACGGCGGCGGTTACGGGACGATCGCGTCGGCGTACCCGCCGTCGGAGCCGGTCGGGCGGGTCAGCCCGGTGGCTGGGGAGTCGACGGCGGTTCGGTGGCCAGGGCATCGGCGCTGGCCTGACGTTGGGCGGTGGCGAGCAGGGCACGGGCGGGGGCGCCGAGACGCCGATCGGCCGGGGCGGCGATCGAGGTACGGAAGACCGGCCCGTGCCGTACGGGTATCAGGCGCAGCCCGACATCCCTGACGATGGCGCTCGGTGGCACGAAGGCGATGGCGAGTCGGTGCCGTACGAAGTCGATGAGGCTGCCCAGGTCACCGACCTCGTAGCGGACGGTGCGGGACACCTCGGCGGCGGCGAAGGCGCGGTCGGTGGCGATCCGGTTGCCCCAGTCGGGTGGGGTGTCGACGAACGTCTCCTCGGCCAGGTCACCCAGTTCGACCTCGGCGCGGTCGGCGAGCGGATGGTCGGAGGTACAGACCAGCGGCATGTTCTGGGCGTCCAGCGGGAGCAGGTCCAGCCCGGCGGCCGACCCGCTCGGCAGCGCCAGGTACGCCAGGTCGAGCCGTCCGCTGCGTAGGTCAGCCGCGTGTGCCGCGCTGGCTCCGACCCGCAGTTCCACCTCGACGCCGGGGTGTTCCGCCCGGAACTCGGCGAGGAGGCGGGCCACGCTCACCGCCGAGGCGCGCTGGGCCTGCATCATTCCCAGCCGTACGGTCCCGCGAAGGCCACCTCGGAGCTGGTCGACCACCTCGCGGGCGGCGGCTGCGGCGGCGAGCGTACGGCGCGCCTCGGGCAGCAGCAGCCGGCCGGCGTCGGTGAGCTGGACCCGGTGCGTGGTCCGTTCGAAGAGCGGCACGCCCAGTTCCCGTTCGAGGTTGCGTACGGCAGCCGAGACGGCGGACTGGACCACCCGGAGCCGGTCGGCGGCCCGGGTGAAGCTGCCCTCTTCGGCGACGGCGGTGAAGGTGGCGAGGTGCCGGAGTTCCATCCTCCGTGTTTATCACGGATCAAGATAATCGATAGAAGTTTTCTTCGTGGCGGGCGATTACTTACCGGACCAGGATCGGAGTCGACTCACACCGCTTCAGACGAGGTGCTCCGAACATGTCCTCCACCAGCACGAACCTCAGCGCCGGGCCGTCGGCACGCGCCCACGGCCGAGGTTTCTGGGCGGTCGCGCTCGCCTTCCTGGCAATCATGGCGCTCGGCACCCTGCCGTCCCCGTTGTACCCGCTCTACCAGCAACAGGACCACTTCTCCACGTTCACGATCACGCTGATCTACTCGGCCTACGCCGCCGGGGTGCTGGTCAGCCTCTTCACCGCCGGGCACATCTCCGACTGGCACGGCCGGCGTCGCGTACTCGCCCCGGCGGTGGCGGTCAGCGCCCTCAGCGCCCTCGTCTTCCTGCTCTGGCCGGAGCTGCCCGGCCTCGTCGTCGCCCGGGTGCTCGGCGGCATGGCCGTCGGGGTGGTGGCGGCCACCGCGACGGTCTGGCTGGCGGAACTGCACCGCGTCCACCGCCCGGAGGCCACACCCCGGCGGGCACAACTCGTCGCATCCGTCGCCAACCTCGGCGGCCTCGGGCTCGGCCCACTGATCGCCGGCCTGCTCGCCGAGTACGCCCCCCACCCGCTACGACTGCCGTACGTGGTGCTGCTGGTCGCACTGGCACTGGCCCTGGTCGGCGTACTGCTCTCCCCGGACAGTCGGGAACTGCCGAACCCTCGCCCCCGCTACCGGCCGCAGCGAATCTCGGTGCCGGCCGCCGCCCGGAGTCGGTTCTACGCCGCGCTGGCCGGCGCGTTCCTCGCCTACGGCGGTCTCGGCGTGCTCGTCGGACTCTCCGGCACGTTCCTCGCCGGCACCCTGCACCACCCCTCCCGGGCGCTCGCCGGCGCGGCGGTCTTCCTGGTCTTCGCCGCTGGTGTGGCGGTCCAGTTGACCACGCTCAACTGGTCGATCCGGCGCAGCCTGGCGGTCGGCATGGTCGGCCTGGTGGCCGGCGTCGGGCTGCTCGTACTCGCCGCCTGGCTGCCCACGCCCAGCCTGACCGTCTTCCTGATCGGCGGAGTACTGACCGGCGTCGGGGCCGGGGCGCTGTTCAAGGGCACGCTCGGCACCGCGGTCGCCCTCTCCGCGCCGGAGAGCCGCGCGGAGGCGCTGGCCGGGCTCTTCCTCGCCGGCTACCTCGGACTGTCCGTACCGGTCATCGGGATCGGGATCGCATTGCAGCAGGTCAGTGCGCGGCTGGCACTGCTCGGCTTCGCCGTACTCGTCACGCTCGGGGTGGTGGCGGTCGCCCGCCGGCTGCTGGACGATCCACGCCCGGCCACGGCGGTCCGGCCCATGGCCACCACGCAGCACTGATCCGGGGGATCGACCCCGACCGGCCGGGCAGCGTGGCCCGGCCGGCCGGCGGACAGGGGTGGTGCGCCCGCGTCCCCGGGGCGCCGCCCCTGTCCGCCGGGGGCGCTTTCCCGCACCGGCTGAACTCCCCAGCGCGTCCAACTCCCGGCCGCGCCCGTTCCGACCCGGCGACGACTGTTCGCGGGCCGAAGCAGGTGCGAAGCGCACCGAACCGCTCGCCGCGTCGGGCCGCCAACCCTCGGCCAGTCACCGTCGGGGGAACAACGGCGCGTCGATATCAGCCCCCGACCACCCGCTCGACGACGGCCGGAGTGACCGGGTCCTGCACCATCACCTCGGCGATCCGCTCCGGTGGCGCGGCGATGATCAGCACGTAGTTCAACCACGGGTCGTCGAAAGCCACCCGGACATCCAGCCGGCAGCCGCGCCCGGTCGCACCGCCCCACACCACGTCATGCCCATCGCCGCTCCTCCACCGAACGTTCGCACCGCTGCCTGCGGCGTACGACGTGCGCCGTCACCACACTCCGGTGGAGCCGTCGGTGAGTTCCCGCAGGATGTCGATGTGACCGGCGTGCCGGGCGGTCTCGTCGATCATGTGTACGTAGATCCAGCGCAGCGAGACCGCACCCATCTGCTCATGGCTGCCGGTGTCGTCGAGGGCGTAACCGGCGGCGGTCTCCCGCGAGCGGACACACTCTCGGGAGTAGTCGTCGAGCAGTTCGGCCATGCTGGTGTGCGCCACCGACCAGCCACCGTCGGCGTCACCGGGCGGTGTGGGTCGCCCGGCAAGGTGATGCTGGAACCAGTTGCGTTCGGCCACGGCCAGGTGGCGCAGCAGCCCGGCGAGAGTGGTCTCGGACGGGACGAGTCGACGCTTGGCGTCGGCGTCGGACACGTCGTGCAGCTTGGTCACGACGATCCGGCGGTAGAAGTCGAGAAAGGATTCCAGGACCTGGCGCTCGTCCGAGGTGACGACAAGTTCCGGTCCGAACGGCGGCGTGAGCGGCATCGTCTCCATACACCACGCTAACCCCCGCCCCGCTCCAGAGCTGCCCCACGCCGCCGTCGCCTCGCCCACCGCCTCGCCCACGCCGCCTCGCCCACGCCGCCGGCGTTAGGAAGGGACCCTTCCTATACAGAAAGCGATAACAAGGGGCCCTTCCTTCCTCAGACGGAGGCGAGGTAGGCGGCGGTCTTCGCCGGGTCCATCAGCCAGTTGGCGTAGTCGCAGGGGTCGGAGAAACCGTTGGCGAACCGGCGGGCGACGGTCTGGTTGGCCACCGCGGTACCGAGGATCTGCTGTACGTGCTCGGGCAGGGGCGCCAGCATCGCGTTGGTCCAGTCGGTCACCGGCGCCCCGGACCGCTCCCAGAAATCGGCGAAGGTCTGCTCCATCCACGCCCGGTCGAACGGCTGGTCGCCGTGGCGGACGATCGCCGCGAGGTACGCGGCGGCGCACTTGGCGGCGGTGTTGCTGCCCTGCCCGGTGATCGGATCGTTGGCGATGACCACGTCGGCCATGCCCAGGACGAGTCCACCCGACGGCAGTTCGGCGACGGGGTGCCGGACCGTCGGGGTGTACCGGCCCGAGAGGGTGGCGCGGGCATCGGTGAGTTCGACCTCGGCGCAGCGGTCGTACACCCAGGGGGTGTAGCGCCGGGCCAACTCCAGGGTGAGTTTGAGTTGTTCGGCCGGGTCGAGCCGCTCCTGCCACAGGTCCAGCGGGCCGTCCGGGACCGCCTCCCAGAACAGGATGTCGCAGGGACCGCCGCAGGTCAGGGCGGGGATCACGAACAACTCCCCCAACCCGGGTACGACGTTGAAGCCGACGTTCGGCGCCGGGAACCGGGGGTCGGGCGCCAACCCGTGCACGTACGAGACCGCCAGCCCACGCTGCGGGGCGGTGTGCGGGGAGCGGGCGGTGTCGCGGTCGAAGACGCCGACGAGTTCGCCCTTGCCGGCGGCGACCACGGTCAGGTCGTACCGGCCGATCCGGGTGAGCCCGTCCAGGTCGGCGGTGGTGACCCCCTGGTAGTGCACGATGCCGCCGCGCTCTTCGAAGAGTTCCAGCCAGGCGGCCATCTTCACCCGTTGGTCGGTGCTCTGCGCCGGGTCGTCGAGGGGGGCGATGATGCTCAGGGCCCGTTGCCCCGGGGGTGCGGAGAGTGAGACGTGGAAGCCGGCGATCTGCGGCGCCTGGTCGTCCCAGAGATTCAGCCCGTACGCCCGCTCGGTCTGCAACGCCTGGTGGAACATCGCCTGGGTGCTCATCACCCAGCCCTCGCGGATCTCTTCGGGGGTTCGCGCCGACATCAGCGTCACCTGGTAGCCCTCGGCGAGCAAACTGAGTCCGAGTTGCAGGCCGGACTGTCCGGCACCGATGATCAGGATCTTCCGCATCGTCTTTCTCTCCCAGGGGTGGTAGGGGCTATCGGCCGGCGGCGGCCGGGGCGGGGCCGGCGGGACGGGGACCGGCCACGGGTACGGCGGGACGGTGGGCGGGCGTGCGACCGCCGGTACGGCGCATGGTGTGTTCCACGACGGTGAGCAGTGCCCGCGCGACCGAACCGGTGTCCCGGGCGTCGCAGCTGATCACCGGCACGTTCGGGTCCAGCGCGAGCGCGCGTCGTACGTCGGTGAGCTGGTGGGTGAGCCGGCCGTCGAAGAGGTTGACGCAGACGACGAACGGCACGTTGCTGTCCTGTTCGAAGTAGTTGACCGCCGCGAACGACACGTCGAGCCGACGGGTGTCGACCAGCACCAACGCGCCGACGGCGCCCCGGCACAGGTCGTCCCACATCGGCCAGAACCTGGCCTGTCCCGGCGTACCGAAGAGGTAGAGGACCAGGTCGTCGGCGACGGTCCGGCGGCCGAAGTCCATGGCGACGGTGGTGGTGGTCTTGTCGATGCCGGGGTCGAGTCGGTCGACCGGTTCGCTGGCCGCGGTCATCCAGGCCTCGGTGTTCACCGGTGGGATCTCCGAGATCGACCCGACGAAGGTGGTCTTCCCCACCCCGAATCCACCGGCGACGACGATTTTCGCCGAGGTGACGGGGGGCGGCTCAGGCGAGTTGTAGGAGGCCATCGCGGAGTCTTTCCAGAAGCCGGGAATCGAACGGGGAGGAGTAGGTCTCCGGGTGGATCTGCAACCGGTTGGTGGTGGCGAGGTCGTCGATGACCACCCGCGTCACCCCGAGCGGCATCCCGGAGTACGCGGAGAGTTCGGCGACGGAGGTGGTACGCCGGGCCCGGTCGTAGAGCGATCTCGTCTCCGGCGGCAGCCCGGCGGCGAACCGGGGGTCGTAGTACGGCACCGAGATCAGGGTGTGTACGAAGAGGCGCTGCCGGGTGCGTGTACGGCCGCCGGTCAGCACGTAGGGTCGCACCTTCCAATGTGCGGTAGCCACGGTGGCGATCGCTCCCTTGAGAGTGCGCGGTCGGGGTCTGGTTCGGTGTGCGGGTGCGCGTGACCCGCAGGCGGCCCGCGTACGCGACGTCCGCCTCGGCGGTGGTCAGCCGAGGCGCTGGCCGGCGGCGGTACGTCGCTGTAGGTCACCACGGACCTGGGGGCTGAGCAGGTGGCCGACGGCGCCGACGAACTTCGTCATCTGGTAGGCGACCACCCGCAGGTCGCAGCCACTGGTGGCGGCGACCGCCAGACCCGCCGAGTCACCCATCCGCATGAAGAGCAGGTGCCCACGGGGCAGGCGGACGGTGAGATATTCGGAGAGTCCCAGGTCGAGCAGGGCGGCGCTGCGGTCGGCCATGCTGAGCAGGCCGGAGGTGAGCGCCGCCAACTGGTCGCCGAGGTCGCGGGAGACCGTCTCCGAGCCGACGAGTTGCAGCCCGTCCAGGCTGACCAGCAGCGCGTGCGTCACCCCTGCGGTCTCGGTCGCGAACCTCCCGAGCAGCCATGCGAAATCCTGTGGGGTCTCGGTTCCGGCCGACGGGCGAGGCAGGTCACTGCGCGGGCTGGTCATCACGATGTCCTTCGTCGGTGGGGTGTGGAGGCTGCCCGTCGCGGGCACCGGCCGCGAATCCGTCGTGGAACCCGGTGGCGAAGTCGAACGTCTCGTCCGGCCAGGCGAGCTGGTCAGATCCGACCGTCGGGCCGGCCGGTGCCGGAGGCGGGGCGGGCAGGTCGCCGCGGAGGCTGGCCGGTTCCCGCCGGGGCAGGCCGTTCGGGCTCGACCCGGTCCCGACCGGGGGTGGTGCGCTGCCGTTGACCCGAGGCGCCGGGCCGTCGGCGGACTGCCGCGACGGCTGGTGGTGCTGCGGCGGCGGCTGGTGCTGCGACGGCGACGGCAGCGGCAGCGGCTGGTGCGTCTGCGGCGGCTGGTGCGGCGGGAATCCCGGCGGGGTGAGACGGGGCTGGGCGGACGGTGCCTGGGCGGACGGGGGCTGGGCCAGGCTGGGCCGCACAACCTGGACGGGCTGGGTCTGACCGGGTCGGGGCGGGGCGGGCGGGGAGACGGGTCGGGGCGGCGGGGGTGCGGCGGGTCGGGGCGACGGGTTCGGGGGCAGTGCCGCCACGGGCCGGGCCGGCGGAGTCGACGACAGGGCGTGCGGGTTCGGGGCGTCGTGCGAGGAGGGGATCTCGCAGAGCAGCCCCGCGGGGAGCAACGCCGTCGCCGTGGTGCCGCCCCCCGGACGGGCGGTGAGCCGTACGCCGATCCGGTGCGCGGCGGCGAGCCGCTGCACCACCAGCAACCCCAGCCGGTTCGCGCTGGCCGGGTCGACGGCGAGCGGTGCCGCGCTGGCCAGCATGGCGTTGAGGTCGCCGAGTTGCCCGTGGGTGAAGCCCAGCCCGGTGTCCTCCACCCGTAGCAGCACACTGCCCGCCTCGGTGAGGTGGGCCGAGACGGTGACGGGCATGGAGGGCGGGGAGAACCTGGTGGCGTTGTCGAGCACCTCGGTCAGCACCCGGATCACGTCGTCGGCGGCGAAGTCGACCACGGCGAGGTGGGCGATCACGCCGAGGCGTACCCGGGGGTAGTGCTCGATCGCCGACGTCGCCGCCCGGACCACGTCGATCAGTGAGGTGATCTGACGTCCGGCGTCGTCGACCGGCCGCCCGGCGAGCACCAGCAGATTCTCGGCCTGCCGGCGGATCCGGGTGTTGGCGTGGTCGATCCGGTAGAACTGCGCCAACCGGCCGGGGTCCTGCTCGTCCGCCTCGACCTCGGCGAGTTGCCCGCCGGTCTGGTAAGCGGCGGCCAGGATGCGGAGCGCGAACTGCTCGCAGAGCGCCGGCCATGCCTGCGCGGCCGTGACGTGCGGTCCGGCCGGATGCCGATCGAGGGCGGAGGCGGGTCGGGCGGACGCGGCGCCGTCCGTCGGTGCGGCGTCGAGGGTGGTGTCGGCGGTCGGGTCGAGCCACCGGGCGACGCGACGTCGCAGTCCACCTGGCCGGTTCATCGGAGGGCCTTTGAGCAGCACATATCCTGTTCTTCCGGATCAGTGGTGAACTCACATAGGGCACGCCATTTATTTATGCTTGGAGGTTTTTGTGCCATAGCTCGGTGTAGCTAATCAGTCCCGCTCAGGAACGGCAATAGGGGCTGACGCTCCACACGCGGTGCATACCCCTAGGGGCAGGACATCGACGGACGACGACGCCACCGGGATCGAGTTTGTCCGGTCTGCCGGCCTTCGAGACGCGCAGCGGCGACACTACCGGGATGGGAGTTTTTCGCATCGATGGCGCAACAGCGCTGGTCACCGGTGGTTCGTCGGGCATCGGCGCGGCTGCGGCCCGGCAGTTGGCCGGCGCTGGCGCCCGCGTCTTCCTCGCCGGCCGCGACGCCGCCAAACTCACCGAAATGGCAGACCGGATCGGCGGTACGGCGGTGATCGGCGACCTCACCGAACCGGCCGGAGCCGCCGAACTGGCCGACCGGGTCCTGACCGAGGCGGGACGGGTCGACGTGCTGCTGAACAACGCGGGGCAGGGCTGGGCCGGCTCGTTCACCGGCATGGACGAGCCCGAGATCGCCCGGATGGTGGCACTCAACCTGACCGCACCGCTCCTGCTGACCCGGGCCGTACTCCCGGACATGCTGGCGCGCGGACGCGGCCACCTCGGCTTCGTCGGCTCGATCGCCGGCCGGCTCGGAGTACGCGACGAAGCCGTCTACTCGGCGACCAAGGCCGGGCTGAGCGTCTTCGCCGACAGCCTGCGACACGAGACCGCCGGGCGCGGGATCGTCATCACCGAACTGGTGCCGGCGGTGGTGGACACCCCGTTCTTCGTACGCCGGGGTCGCCCCTACGACCGCCGCTCCCCCCGCCCGGTCACGGCCGAACGGGCCTCCGCCGCGCTGCTCACCGCCATGTTCGCCGGTCGCCCCGAGGCGTACCTGCCGCGCTGGTTGTACCTTCCGGTGGCGATCCGCGCGGCCCTCCCCCGCACCTACCGCCACCTCTCCGGCCGCTGGGGCTGACCCCCACTCTCTCCCCCCACCGATCTAGGGCGTATCCGGTGGGGTTAGTTGGCGGAGCGGAGGGCGCGGATGGACTGGGTGAGGGAGTTCATGGTGGCCAGCACGGCGGTGGGCTCGTAGCCGCAGTGGGCCATGCAGTTGGCACAACGGGAGTCCTTGCCCCGGCCGTAGCTCGCCCAGTCGGTGGTTTCGACCAACTCCTTGTACGTCTTGGCGTAACCGTCGTTCATCAGGTAGCAGGGGCGCTGCCAGCCGAAGAGCGAGTACGACGGGATCGCCCAGGCGGTGCACGGAAAGTCGACCTTGCCCTCCAGGAAGTCCAGGAAGAGCGGCGAATGGTTGAGCCGCCACTTGCGCCGCCGCCCGTCCGCGAACGCCTTGCGGAACATCGACCGGGTCTCCGTCACCCCGAGGAAGTGCTCCTGGTCCGGCGCCTTGTCATACGCGTACGCCGGGGAGAGCATCATCTGGTCGACGGCGAGGTCGTCGTTGAGGTAGTCGAGCACCTCGATCACCGTCTGCGGGGTGTCGGTGGAGAAGAACGTGGTGTTGCTGGTGACCCGGAAGCCCCGCCGCTTGGCCTCCTTGACCGCCTCCACCGCCTGGTCGAAGACGCCGTCCTTGCAGACCGAGGCGTCGTGCCGTTCCTTCAGGCCGTCGATGTGCACCGCCCACGAGAAGTACGGCGAGGGCCGGAACTTGTCCAGCTTCTTGGTCATCAGCGCCGCGTTGGTGCAGAGGATGACGTACTTGCGGCGCTTGACCAGCTCGTTGACGATCACGTCGATCTGCGGATGCATGAGGGGCTCGCCACCGGCGATGGAGACCATCGGCGCCCCGGACTCCATCACCGCGCCGACCGCCTGTTCCACCGGCATCCGCCGCTTCAGCACGTCGGCCGGATGCTGGATCTTCCCGCAGCCGGCGCAGGCGAGGTTGCAGGCGAAGAGCGGCTCCAACTCCACCAGCAGCGGGAAATAATGCTTGCGGCGCAGCTTCTGCCCGATCAGATAGCGGCCGACTCGGATGCTCTGACGCAACGGCATACTCATCGCGGACGTTTCTCCTTTGGCAGGGTGAAATGCACTTCTTCGGTGCTGGTCGTACGTTCCCGTACGGCCCGCGCGCCGAGCCCGACGAGCGCCGCCACGGTCTGGTCGACCAGGTACGGCGGCGCCGAGGCACCCGCGGTGACACCGACCGTGCGGATGCCGGCGAGCCAGCGCAGATCCACCGCGCGGACGTCGTCGACCAGGTGGGCCGGGGTACCGGCGCGCCTCGCCACCTCCACCAGACGTAACGAGTTGGAGGAGTTGGCCGATCCGAGGACCAGCACCAGGTCCGCTTCGGCGGCGATCGCCCGCAGCGCGACCTGGCGGTTGGTCGTGGCATAGCAGATGTCGTCCGAGGAGGGGCCGGTCAGTGCCGGGAAGCGGCGGCGCAGCACATCCAGCACCCCGCTCACCTCGTCGACCGCGAGCGTGGTCTGGACCAGGTAGGAGACCCGCTCGGGGTCGACGACCTCGACCCGCTCCGCCTCCCCGGGGCTCTGCACCAGAGTCACCCGTCCCGGCACCTCACCGAGCGTGCCCTCGGTCTCCTCGTGCCCGGCGTGACCGATCAACAGCACGGTCCGGCCCTGTCCGGCGTACCGGCGGGCCTCGTTGTGCACCTTCGTCACCAGCGGGCAGGTCGCGTCGATCACCGGCAGCCCTCGGGCGGCGGCGGTGCGGCGTACCTCGGCGGAGACACCGTGCGCCGAGAAGACGGTGACCGCACCGTCGGGCACCTCGGTCAACTCGTCCACGAAGACCGCGCCGCGCCGGCTCAGGTCGTCGATGACGTGGGTGTTGTGCACGATCTGCTTACGTACGTACACCGGTGGGCCGTGCCGGTCCAGGGCCTGCTCCACCACCGTGATCGCCCGTTCCACCCCGGCGCAGAACGACCGGGGTGCGGCCAGCACGACCTGTTCGAGGCTGGTCGCCCCGGCCCACTCCGCCAGGCCCGGGCCGACCCGGGTCAGCGCCCGCAGCGCGGTCGATATCCGCCCCAGGGTGGCGGGCCGGAACAGCGGCTCCGGTGCCACGTCGGCGATCACCCGTACGCAGGCGGTCGGGCGGTCCGGCGGCCCGGCGAGCAGTGCGGCGGACTCGGTGTCCACGGCGAGCGCGCCGGTGGCGGCAAGCCGGGCCCGGTCGGCGCCGTCGACCAGACGGTCGCTGCTCACCACCGGACCGAGGTGGACGGTCAGCCCCTGCCGGCGCAGCGTCGCGGCGAGCATCGGCGCCGACGGGCAGGGCAGACGCTCGTCGCCGGTCCGGCCGTCCCGGCGTACCTCGGTGGCGACCACGACGTCGCCGGGACGCAGCGCCGGGTCGAGCCCGCCGGCGATGCCGGCCACCGCGAGCGCCGAGGTGCCGCCGTAGCCGGCGGCGGCACGGGTGGCCCGGGACAACCCGCGACCGGTACGCCGCAGCGGCGCGCCGGCCGGCAGGGCACGGCGCAACGCGCGGGCCTCCATGCGCATCGGCGCGAAGAGCACCCAGTCACCGACCCGGTCGGTGCGTTCGTCGAGTCCCGTCACCGGCGCCCCCCGCTGATCGCGCCGACGTCGGCGTTGGCTCCGACGGCAGCACCATCCTGACCAGCGGCGCCGCCCTGGCCGGCCGAGAGGAGACCGACACCGACGTTGTCTCCGGCGGCGGAAGCGGAGAGGATGCGGCCGAGGGCGCTGATCGGGAAGACCAGGCGGTACAGGTGGTAGTTGATGTAGAAGTCGCCCGGGAAGCCGGTGCCGGTGTACTGCGGCTCGTCCCAGGTGCCGTCCGGGCGCTGGGTGGCCACCAGCCAGTCGACGCCGCGTCGGGCCGGCTCGCTGTCGCCGTAACCGGTCGCGTGCAGGGCCAGCAGCGCCCAGGCGGTCTGCGACGCGGTCGAGGTGCCCCGGCCCCGCCAGGATCGGTCCCGGTAGGACCGCATGTCCTCGCCCCAGCCGCCGTCCGGGTTCTGCGTCCGGTGCAACCAGCCGACCGCCCGTACCAGCACCGGGTCGTCGGCCGGTAGGCCCGCCGCGACCAGTGCGGGCACCGCCGCGCCGGTGCCGTAGACGTGGTTGGCTCCCCAGCGGCCGAACCAGGAGCCGTCTCGTTCCTGCGCCCGCAGCAACCAGGCCACCCCGCGCCGGACCGCCGCCGAGTCGGACGGACCGCGGGCGCAGAGCGCCTCCACCACGTGTGCGGTCACGTCCGCACTGGGCGGGTCGATCACCTCACCGAAGTCGCAGAACGGCAGCTCGCGGGCGAGCGTACGGGTGTTGTCGGCGTCGAACGCACCCCAGCCGCCGTCGCGCGACTGCATACCACGCAGCCACTGCTCGCCCCGTTCCAGCGCCGCCGGAGTACGCGGGTCGTCGCCGCCGCGCCGCAACGCCATCAGCACCTCTGCGGTGTCGTCGGTGTCCGGGTAGCCGTCGTTGTCGAACTCGAACGCCCAACCGCTCGGCGGCAGGTCGGGGCGGCGCACCTGCCAGTCGCCACCGACCCGGATCTCCTCGTCGAGCAGCCAGCTCTGGGCGCGTACGAGTGCGCGGTGGTCGGCGGGAAGGCCGGCGTCGGCGAGTGCGATCACCGCGAGCGCGGTGTCCCACACCGGCGACTGGCACGCCTCCAACCGGCGTAGTTCCCCCTCCGGACCGGCCTCCCGCACGGTGAAGCGGTCCAAGCCGGCGAGCCCGGCCCGGAGCACCGGGTGGTCGAGCGGGTAACCGAGCAGGTGGAGCGCGATCAGCGAGTAGACCCACGGCGGTTGGATTCCGCCCCAGGAGCCGTCCGCCTCCTGCCGTGCCACGATCCACTCGGCGGCCCGGCGGAGCGCGTTGCGGCGTACGGACCGCAGCGGGTGCCGCTCGTAGCCGCGCAGCGCCCCGTCCAGCCGCTGGAACCAGCCGGTACGGCTGCGCAGCGACATCGACGACGGCGTCGGGCGTACGCCGGTCCGGAGTTCGTCCAGGGCGAAGCCGAGCGGGCGGACCGGACGCAGCGCCCGCACGATCGACAGCGGCACGATGGTCTGCCGGGCCCAGCAGGCGAAGTCGTAGACGTTCAGCGGCATCCAGGACGGGAGCAGGACCACCTCCGGCGGTACGGCCGGGATCCGCTCCCAGGACCACTCGCCGAACAGGGCCAACCAGATCCGGGTGAAGACCCGACTCCGTTCGATCCCACCGTGGGCGAGGACGAACTCCCGGGCGGTACGGAGATGTGCGGCGTCGACCGGGTCGCCGGCGAGCCGCAGCGCGGCGTACGCCTCGATGGTGGTGGAGAGGTCGCCGGGGCCGTCGTGGAAGTTGGCCCAGCTTCCGTCCACCTGCTGCTGGCTGCGGATCCACCGGGCGGTGGCCTCGGTCTCCTCGGCCGTACGGATGCCGAGGAACTGCCGCATCAGCAGGTCCTCGGCCTCCATCGTCACGTTGGTGGCCAGTTCCCCCTGCCACCAGCCGCCGGGATGCTGCGCGGCGAGCAGGTGGTCGCGGGCCCGTCCCAGGGCGTCGACCGCCCGCCGTTGCCGCTCGTTGTCGGCGGCACCGGTCGGCGGGGCGAGCGCGGCACCGGCGGACTCGATCCCGGGCACCACGGCGGCGTCGACCGCCTCCGCGACCGCCAGGTCGACGGCCTGCGCGACGTCCAGTTCGACCACACCGTCGGCCGTCGGGGCGGCGAGCGCCTCGTCGACCGGGCCGGTCGCCGGACCGGCGCCGGGTTCGGTGCCCATCAGTGGTCCCGGCCGGTCATGAACCGGGCGATCTCCACCAGCTCCCGGTGCACTTCGGCCAGGGCGTTCGCGTCCGGCCCGTCGCTCGCGCCGAGTTCGGTGAGCCGGTCCAACTCGGCCAGGGCCTCGGTGAGCAGCCGGTCGGCCTCCTTCTCGGTCCAGTCCCGGGCACCGGTCTCCTCGATCAGGTCGGCGGCCAGGGCGAGGTCCGCGGTGGAGAGTTCGCCGGGGGTGGCGTACAGCTCCTGGAGTTGCTCGCTGGCTGTTCCGCCGGCGGTGAGGGCGCGGACCACCGGCACCGACTTCTTCCGCGCGACCAGGTCGGCCAGGACCGGTTTCCCGGTGACCGCCGGCTCGCCCCAGATGCCGAGCAGGTCGTCGACGAGTTGGAAGGCGAGGCCGAGTCGGTCACCGTAGAGGGCCAGGCCGAGGGTGAGGGCCGGTGGGCCGCCGCAGACCACCGCGCCGAGGGTCGCGGAGCAGGAGAGCAGCGCCGCGGTCTTGTCCCGGGCCATGGTCAGGCACTCGTCCAGGGACACCGTCGCCCGGTGTTCGAACGCGACGTCGGCGGCCTGGCCGGCGATCAGCCGCCGGACCGCCGCGTTCAGGTAGCGCAACCCCCAGGTGCCGCCGTGTCCCGGCATTGCCGACAGTACGTCCCCGGCGAGGCTGAGCATCGCGTCGCCGGCCAGGATCGCCGGGCCGATGCCGAACGCGGCCCACGCGGTCGGCCGGTGCCGCCGCTCGGCGTCCCCGTCGATGACGTCGTCGTGCAGCAGGGAGAAGTTGTGCACCAGCTCCACCGCCACAGCGCCGGGCAGGGCATCTTCCGCGGTCTTGCCCGCGGCCCGGGCGGAGAGCAGCACCAGGGCCGGTCTCAGCCCTTTGCCCCCGCCCCGGGTGGTCGGCTGGCCGTCGGCATCCCAGTAGCCGAGCTGGTAGCCGGCGGTGAGCCGGGTGCGTTCGTCGATCCGGTCGAGCGCCGCCCGGATCTCGGGCTGCACGAGTGTGTCCACCTCGGCCAGGAAGCCAGGCAAGGTCATGGTCATGTCGGCGCCTCCGTCGTACTCGATCTCGACCCGAGATGGGCGAGCACGACGTCGGCGGCCTGCCGGCCGCTGCGTACCGCGCCCTCCATCGTGTCCGGCCATCCGGTGTCGGTCCACGCCCCGGCCAGCGCCAACCCGGGCAGCCGGGTTCCCGCCGCGGGCCGGTCCCGGCGGGTGCCGGGCCCCTGCCGGAAGGTCGCCCGTGGTTCCCGCGTCACGAACACGTCCCGTACCGGGGTGCGCCGGGCGGCGGGAAAGAGGTCGGCGAGCGCGTCGAGCTGGGCCCGGCCGAGTGGTCCGGCCGGTGTCCGCAGCATCGGTTCCGCCGCCGAGATCGAGGTGACCAGGTACTGGCCGGTGCCGCCGGGCGGGGTCCGGTCGAAGACCCACTGCACCGGGTTGTCCAGTGCGGCGGCGAACTCCAGGTCGGTCACCCTCCGCTGGTAGCGGACGTGCACGTTGACGATCGGCGCGGCTCCGAGCCCGGCCCAGCGTTCGCGGTCGGGCGCTGCCTGCGCCGGTACCAGACGCGCCGCCTGCGGGTGCGGTACGGCCAGCACGACCGCGTCGGCGGTGAGCCGCACCCGGTCGGCGGTGACCTGGAAGTAACCCCGGTCGGGGACGATCTCACGCACCTTGACGCCGGTGTGGACGGTGCTGCCGCGTGCGCGCAGCAGCGCCCCGGCCGGCTCGCCGTGCAGTTGGGACAGGGGCACGGTGGGGCGGCCGATGTCGCCGGCGTCGGCCCGGTCGAGCAGGCCGGTGCGGAACACCCGCGCGGCGAGCGCGAGTGACGCCTGGTGCGGCGGCGCGTTCAGCGCCGCGACGCAGATCAGCTCCCACAACCGGCGTACGGTCGGTGCGTCCTGCCCGTGTCGGGTCAGCCAGTCACCGAAGCTGATCTCGTCGTTGGCGGGGTCGTCCGGGTCGACGCCGCGCAGGGCGGCGGCACCCCTGATCGCGGCGATCCGCTGCCCGACCCGGAGCGGCCGGTAGTTGATCAGGGCTGGGAGCAGGTGCGCCGGGGCCGGCAGCCGCCGGGTACGGGTGAGCAGGTGCGGCGGCACACCGGCCCGCAGGATCGGCACCGCGAACACGTCCTGCAGGTGTGCCCCGCCGCTGGTGCCGAGCCGGTCGAGCAGTTGCCGGTACTCGCGGTAGCAGCGGAGGAAGACGTGCTGACCGGTGTCGACCACGAGGTCGTCCCGGCGGAAGGAGTAGGTGGCGCCGCCCAGTTGCGGCCGGGCCTCCAGCAGGGTGACCTTTGCCCCGGCGTCGACCAGCCGCAACGCGGCGGTGATGCCGGCCAGGCCGCCCCCGACGACGCAGACCTGTTCGCCGTTCACGCGCTGCTCCGGGTCATCGCCCGCGCCGCCACGTACGCCTTCTGCCAACCCGGCAGGGAGACCCGGCGCCGGGTGACGGCCTGCGGGTCGGCCACGATCCGCTCCAGCAGCCGGTGGTAGATGCCGGCCATCGCGGCGACGCAGGCGGCGCTGCGCCGGTCGAGCAGCGGCAACAGCCGTAGTCCGGTGCGGTAGTAGCGCTCGGCCCGCTGGGCCTGCCAGCGGACGAGTTCGGCGAGCCGCTCGGGCGGGTCGGCGAGTCCACCGTCTACGCCCGGGGTGAGGGTGCAGCCGAATCGTTCCAGGTCGGCCCGGGGCAGGTAGACCCGGCCGTCCCGCCGGTCCTCGACGATGTCCCGGAGGATGTTGGTCAACTGCAGGGCGATGCCGAGCGTGTCGGCGAGTTCGCTGGCGACCGTACGCGGCACGGTCGGCCGGAGGTCGAAGACGCCGAGCGAGAGCCGTCCGATCGACCCGGCCACCTGCCGGCAGTAGCCGACCAGGTCGTCGAAGGTGTCGTACCGGGTGCCCTGGACGTCGGCGAGGCAGCCGTCGACCAGTTCACCCAGGGCGTCGATCGGGATCGGCAGTCGTTCGCTGGCGTCGGCGAGGGCGAGCAGCACCGGGTCGCCGCCGGCCTCCGGAAGTTGACGCAACGCGGCCCGGACCTGGTCGAGCCGGGCCAGTTTGGCGGCCGGGGGCAGGTCGCCGTCGCCGATGTCGTCGATCCGGCGGGCGACCGCGTAGACGGCGCAGAGGGCGCCGCGCCGTTCGGGCCGGAGCAGCCGGATGCCGTACGAGAAGTTCCGCGCCTCGGCTCGGGTTATCCGCTCGCACTCCCGGTAGGCGAGGTCGAGTTCGGAGGGGACGGCCGAGCGGCCCGCGGCACTCATGCGGGCCTCACGATCAGGGTCTTGAGCCACTGCCCGGCGGTGCCGGCACGGGTCGGCCGGGGCACCCGGGCCAGCGGGTCGTGGTCGGAGCGGGAGAGGGCGGCGAGCGCGGCCCGGCCACCGGCGACGTATCCGGCGACCGCCAGTCGGGCCCAGCCGTGCAACGTACCGACCAGGGGGGCGCCCGCGTCGAGCGCGGCGGATGCCCGTTCCGCCTGCACCCGGATCACCGCGCGCAGCGCCGGGGAGGCGTACGACGCGGCGAGGTCGGCCGGGGTGACGCCGTGTCGGGCCAGGTCGTCCTGGGGCAGGTAGATCCGGCCCCGGGCGTAGTCCTCGGCGACGTCCTGGAGGTGTTCGATCACCTGGAGGGCGGTGCAGATGTGGTTGGACTGGGCGATCCGTCGGGGCGACTGGGCCTCGAAGATGTGCAGCACCAGTTCGCCGACCGGGTCGGCGGAGAGGCGGCAGTAGTCGACCAGGTCGGCGTAGGTGTCGTAGCGGTGGACCACCTGGTCGCGTTGGTTGGCGGCGATCAGGCGACACAGCGGTTCGAGCGGCAGCCGCCGGTCGGCCACGGTCGGGGCGAGTCCGACCAGGACGGGGTGGGTGGGCGGCACACCGTCGTACATGGCCCGTAGTTCTTCCTCGAACCGGCGCAGCGTCGCCGACCGGGTCGCCGCGTCGTCGTACGGGCCCGGCCCGCCGGGTTCACCGCCGGGGTCGCGGGCGGGTTCGCTGGCCGGATCCTGCGCGGGTTCGTTGAACGGATCGAGCGCGGGCCGGCTGAACGGGTCGACCGGTGGCCGGGCGGGCGAATCGGTGGCGGGCTCGCTGAACGGGTCGGTGGCGGGTTCGCGGTTCGGCCGCTGGGCGGGTTCGTCGCCCAGGTCGTCGACATAGCGGGCGTACGTGTAGAGCGCCAGCAGGTGACGGCGGATGGTTCCGGGCAGGATCCGGAGCGCGACCGGGAAGTTCTCGCCGGAGAGCGCGGCCTGCGGGATCCGCCGCTGCGCGGCCGGGTCCCCGGACGGCTGGGCGGCTGGATCTCCGGGCGGCTGGCTGGAGACGTTGCCGGTCAATTCGAGCACATGCAGCCTCTCGCGCAGAGTCCACCTGTCGACGCGAGCCGGCCGGACCGCCGCACCAGATGTCAGTAACCCATCACTCGCGCTAAGTAGTCGTGACTGAGCGTACCCAACTTCACCCGCCTGGACGGTGAGGCCGGCGAAGTCTGTTTCAGGTTCCGCCTGGGTCGGCCTACTTGGACCGGGTGGTGCTGGCCAGGGAAATCCCGACGATCATGAGGATCACGGCGACAATCTCGATCACCAGTCGGGGGCCGTCCGTGGAGAGTGTCTCGTGGAACGCGAACACTCCGATCATCACGCCGCCGAACGGGTCGAGCAGGGTGATCGCGGTCAGCGGGGCGGCGATGGGCCCACTCTGGTACGCGTTCTGGTTCAGCACCAGCGCCGCCGCCCCGACCACGATCAGCGCGTACAGGTGCCAGTTGGCCAGCAGTGTCCACGGGTGCCGGGTCAGGTCCTCGCTGATCGTCTTGAGCAGGGCCGCCGCGACCGCGTACAGCAGTCCGGTGGCGATGCCGAGCAGCGTGCCCCGGTGCGCGTCCCTGGCCCGCCAGGCGCCGAGCAGGCAGATCGCGATCAGCCCGCCTCCCACCACGCCCACCCCCAGCCACGCCAGGGTCGACGGCTGCTCGACCCCGGCCCGGGGATTGGCGGCGATCAGGAAGGCGGCCAGGCCGATGATCGCGACCCCGGCCAGGATCAGATCCTTGGCATGCGGCCGGCGTTTCTCCAGCGCCGCCTCCAGCGGAATCGCCATGAACAGGCCACTCATCAGCAGCGGTTCGACCAGCGCCAACGGACCGAACCGGAGCGCGACGGCCTGGAGACCGGTGCCGATCGCGTCCGGGATGCCGCCGAAGAGCCAGAGTGGGCGGTGCAGCAGCCGAATCAGCAACCTCGGGTCACCGGCCCTGGTCGGCTTCTCCTGCTTGGCGGCGTGCTGTTCCAACGCCGAACTGAACGCGAAGAAGAGCGCCGAGGCGAGGCCCAGCAGGACCGCGAAGAGAGTCACCGGTCAGCCCGCGCTGCGGTGGCCCGCCCTCACCGGCGCCGTCCCTGCGCGGTGGGCTGCTGGGCGTGGTGGTGGGCGTACCAGTTGAGCGCGGCGACAGCCAGACAGACCAGGACCCCGGCGCGACGGGCCCGGCGACCGCGCCCCCGGGTGAAGACCGAGGACTTGGGCAACGGGGCCGAAGGTTCGGGTGTCCCCCGCGCGACCTCGGCCACCACCTCCGCCGGGTCGGACCGGAACAGTGCCAGCCCGGCTTCCCGCTGCCGCTGTCCCCGTACCCCGTCGGTGAGTTCGACCAGGGCGGGCCCCAGGTCCTCGGCGCGGCGTACCCAGGTGACCATCCCGGCCTCCGCCATGGTGACCGCGTTCGCCCGCCCGTGACCGGGGATCGGGCGGTAGGTGGCGACCGGCAGCCCGCTCGCCATCGCCTCCAGCGCGGTCAGCCCGCCGGCGTTCTCCACCAGTACGTCGGCGGCGCGCAGCAGGGCCGGCATGTCGTCGACCCAGCCGAAGACGTGGGCCTGCCCCTGCCGACGCAGCCGACGGTAGAGCGCCTCGTTGTGCCCGCAGACCACCACCGGTACGGCCATCCCGGTCCGGGCGATCTCGGCCGCGGTCGTCGCCACCTCGCCCACTCCCCAGGAGCCGGCGACCAGGAGCGCGAGCCGTTCGTCGGCCGGTAGGCCGAAGCGTTCCCGGGCGTGTCGTCGGGCCTGCTCCGTGCCGGGGCCGAAGCCGGCGGAGACGAGCCGGCCAACCACCTGTACCTCTGTGCCGCCCAGCGCCCTGGCCTGGTCCCGGGTGCTCGGGTGCGCGGCGCAGTAGACGTCGACGCCGGGTGAGACCCAGAGTGGGTTGACCGCGAAGTCGGTCAGGTACGTGATCACCGGTACGTCGAGTTGGCCCTTGCGGCGCAGCGGGCCGAGCAGTTGGGTGGCGATCGGGTAGGTCGAGACCACGGCCCGGGTGTCCGGCCCGACCAGTTGGCGGACCTGTGGGCGGACCGGGCGCAGCAGTGCCCGGGTGATCGGGCCGGCGCCAGCGAAGCCGCAGCCGATCGCGAACAGGGAACCGTAGATCCACGGGAACCTGCTCAACATTCCGTGGTACGTGCCGCGGAGCAGTTTGCCGAGGCCGTACGGGAAGATGTCCGCCAAATCCCGGCAATCCACCTGAAATCCGCGAGTACGGAGCCGGTGTGCCAGCTCACGGCTCGCCCCTTCGTGCCCAGCGCCCGCGCTGGCCGAAATGATCACCACTCGGGCCGGCCGTTCCGGTGTGCCCCGCCGTCGCCCGGGCGGAACCCCCGCCCCGGCGTACGGGTCCCAAGCCGCCGGCCTCGGCGTGCCGCCACTCGGCTTGGCCGCCGGGCGCGTCTCGCGCCACCCGCGAATCAGTCGCATCCGGCCATCTACCCGAACCTGGTACGAAGAATCCTCGGAATCCGCATCCGCCCCGGATATCTCCCCAGCCGTGGCCCCGACCGCGATACCCCGCCCCTCCGGACGCGACACCCCGCCCCTCCCGCCGGGCTGATCCCGGCAGCGGCGATCATGGGGAGATGCCCCATCTCGGACTGGTTACCCTCGTCGTGCGCGACTATGACGAGGCGATCGCCTTCTACGTCGACCAGGTCGGCTTCCGGCTGGTCGAGGACACCCCGCGCGGCGACGGCACCCGCTGGGTGGTGGTCGCCCCGGTCGGCTCGACCGAGACCGCGCTGCTGCTGGCCCGCGCCGCCAACCCGGAGCAGGCCGCCCGTGTGGGCGACCAGGCCGGCGGACGGGTGACGCTCTTCCTCCACACCGACGACTTCGCACGGGACCACCAGCGGATGGTCGCCGCCGGGGTACGGTTCGCCGAACCGCCCCGGCACGAGGCGTACGGCTCGGTTGCCGTCTTCGAGGACCTGTACGGCAACCGCTGGGACCTGATCCAGCCGCGTACCGGCGACGCGCCGGCCTGACCTGGGCGGGTCGGTCAGCGCTCGGCTTCTCCCACCAGGTCGGTGCTCCGGCGCCGGACCGGTCGGGTTTCCCCGTCGAGTTCGGCCGCCTCCTCCGGGGTGGGTGCCGAGCCGCCGAGGTGGGCCGGCTGCCACCAGGAGTCCTCCGGACCGGCCGGCTGGTCCGGGTATTCGCTCTGTGCCCGGTCGATCAGCGCGGTGAGCTGGCGGCGCAGCTCTGCCATCAGCGCGCCGGAGCTGCCGAAGTCGGCCGGGGCGAGCGGCTCCCCGATCAGCACGGTGATCGGGGTGTGGCGCCGGGTCAGGTTCTTCGGGTGGCCCTTGGTCCAGAGCCGCTGGGTGCCCCAGAGCGCGACCGGCAGCACCGGCACGCCGGCCGTGTCGGCCATCCGGGCGACCCCGCTCTTGGTGCCCTTGAGGGTGAACGATCGACTGATCGTGGCCTCCGGGAAGACCCCGACGACCTCTCCGGCGCGCAGCGCGCTGACCGCGGTCGCGTACGAGCCGGCGCCGTTGGCCCGGTCGACCGGGATGTGCCGCATGCCGCGCATCAGCGGGCCGGCGTACCGGTTGGTGAAGACCTCCTGCTTGGCCATGAACCGCACCAGCCGCCGGGACTGCTGGGCGCCGAAGCCGCAGAAGATGAAGTCGAGGTAGCTGACGTGGTTGCTGGCCATCACGGCACCACCGGAGCGGGGCACATGGTGCCCGCCCTCCACGTGTAGCCGCAGGTCGAGCGCGCGGAACAGCGTCTTGGCGGTCGCGATCACGGGCGGGTACACGAGTTCTGGCATCGCCAAACGTTACCCGTACCACATCACGAGGTAACCCACGGCCCGCCCGAGTCGCGGGCCGGTTGGGTGAGCCAGTCGCTGACCAGTGCGGCGAGCTGGGCCGGTTGCTCGATGACCATGGCGTGACTCGCCCCGGCCAGCTCGATCACCCGGAGCCGAGGGTTCGTGGCCGACACCTCGCCGATCCGGGCCGAGTTGCCTCGCCGGTACGCCCCGTACAGTTCCCGGAACGACTGTTGCTGGGGCAGGTCCACTGTCGCCAGCACCAGCACCAGCAGCAGCGGGCAGCGCGCCGCCCGCAGCGCCGGGACGAGGTCGAACGCCGCCATCGCCAGCGTCCATGGTCCACGGGCCGTCACCGGACCTGCCGTGCCCGCGCAGGTCGACGGTGACCACCCGGTGGTCCGACGCCAGCGCCTCGGCCAGGGTGTGCATGTGCTCCAGGTTGCCGCCGGCGCCGTGCAGCAACAGCAGTGGCGATCCCGGTCCGCCGTGGTCCCGTGCGGCGATCGGGACGCCGGCGGCGGCCAGGGTCAGGTCACTCATGGTCGACCCGCCCGTCGAGTTGGTGCAGGCGGTCGCGGACCGAGGCGGGCACCACCCCGCCGTCCGGGTGGCGGGCGAGTCGACCCCGGTTGACCAGGTCGTGCACGCCCTGTCGGGTGATGCCGAGCATCGCGCCGGCCACGGCGTACGACACCGTGGTCGCGGTGGGGTGCCCCACCCGCCAGGCCACCGCCCGGCCCAGCGGGGTGCGCCACCAGTCGAGTGGCGGCTCGAACGGTCCGTCTCCCGGGTAGAGGGTGGAGACGACCCGCATGATCACCCCGACGGCGGCCTGGTCGTCCCCGGCGACGATCCGGTCCGCCCAGCTCGTGGCCCGGATCCGGACCACGGTACGGAGTGCGTCCACGCTGTCGCGCCCGTCCAGCAGGATCTCCAGTGGGTCAAGCAGTCGGATGTCGAGCGGTCGGGCGAGCTGTTCCGCGAGTGGGGCCCGGTCCGCTGACCCGTCGAACCGATACAGTGACCGGGTGATCCCGCTCGCCGCGACCGCAGCCGCCTACGGGCGCTGGATCACGCCCGATCTGCCGCTCTACGGCAACGATCACGAACGCGCCGATTTCGCTCCCTGAGCAGGCCCGGAACCATCGTCGTCCGGTCCCTTCCCCATCCTCGGGAGCCTGCTGTCGTGCCCGAAACCCCTGCCACCATGCCCGAAAACACCGACCCTCGGCCCGGAGACATCGACTCCCGGGCCGGAGACCCTGACTCCCGTCCCGGCGCCGCCGACTCCTCCGCGCTTGCCGTGCTCCGGGTACCGCAGACGGCCCGGGTGCTCGCCGCCAGCCTGCTCGGCCGGATCCCGCTCGGCGCCGCCCCACTGGCGCTACTGGTCTTCGCCCGCGAGACGATGACGCTGACCGCGGCGGGGCTGCTGGTCGGCGCGTACACCGCCGGCATGGCGGTCGGTCAGCCGATGCTCGCGCGCGGCGCCGACCGCTGGCGGCAGCCGCCGGTGCTCTGGCTGGCGATGATCGTCTCCAGTCTCGGCTTCGCTCTCGCCGCCGCGCACGTCAACCTGCCGGTCACCGTGCTCGCCGCCGCGATAGCCGGGGCGGGCGCCCCGCCGTTCGAGTCGTGCCTGCGGGTGCTCTGGCGCGACCTGCTCCCCGCCCACCAGGTGCAGACCGCGTACACCCTGGACATCGCGGTCCAGGAGGCGATCTTCGTGCTCGGACCGGTGGTCACCCTGGCCGCGGTCGGCCTTGCCGGACCGACCGGCGGCCTGGCCGCCGCCGCACTGTTCCAGGCGGCCGGGACGGTCTGGTTCGCGACCAGCGGCGCGGTCCGCCGATGGCGTGGGGAGCCGGCGGTACGGCACTGGGCCGGGCCGCTGCGCGCCGGCCGGCTCCGGCTGATCCTCGCCGCGCTCCTGCTCGTCGGCGCCGGGGTGGGCAGCGTGACCGTCGCCGCGACCGGCTACGCCGAGGCATCCGGGGCCCGTTCCTGGGCGGGTTGGCTGCTCGCCGCCCAGGCCACCGGCGCCCTTGCCGGTGGCCTGCTCTATGTACGCTTCGCCAGCCTGCGCCGGTACGCCACCCTGCCCCGGGCGACCGCGGTCTTCGCCGCCGGCTACCTCCCCCTGCTGCTCACCCCCGCACCGCCCGCGATGCTGGCGCTGATGGCCCTCAGCGGCCTCGCCCTGCCACCGCTGCTCACCATCGCCTTCGTGGCGATCGACGAGGTGGCGCCCCCGGGCACAGTCGCCGAGGCGTTCGCCTGGGCGGCCACCGCCTTCTCGGTGGGGAGCGCGACCGGCGCGGCGGTCAACGGAGCCCTGCTCGACGCGACCGGGCAGGTGACCGTCGGCTTCCTCATCGCCCCGCTCGCCGCCGCCACCGCCACCGGTCTGCTCCTGCTCTTCCGGCGCCGGACGAGGTGACGTCGCGCTTCACCTGATCGGGGTGATGTGCCGACGGTTCCTTGGGGGTGATGCTTCTCGGGTACGGCGAGGAGGCGTACCAGGAGGGCGCGCGATGAGCGAGGTGACCACGACGTTCTTCCACGGCCTCGGTGAACGGGCGCCCGAACTGCTGCCGCGCCGGATCCACGGCACGATACGGTTCGACCTGCAACGCGGTACGGAGACCTCGTACTGGTACATCGCGATGCGCCACGGCAACATGGTCGTCTCGCAGGACCAGCGGGACGCCGACTGCGTGGTCCATGTCAGCGAGGCGCTCTTCGACCGGTTCACCACCGGCGAGGCGAACGTGATCTCGGCGATGATCCGTACCGAGTGCGTGTTGGACGGGGACATCCCGCTGCTGATGATGTTCCGCCGGTTCTTTCCCGCCGCCCCGGGGGCGATCGACCCGCGCCGGATGGTCCGGGAACGGCAGTCGCGATGACGCAACCGGGGGTGACGCAGCCGGTCAGCGTCCTGGACGGGGCAACTTTCGTGGTGAGCGACCGCAACGGCGACATCGACCCGTCGCCGTCCTTTCCCACCGGCCTGTTCGCGCTCGACACCCGGTTCATCGCGCGCTGGGAACTCACCATCAACGGCGAACGCCTGCACTCGCTCTCCGTCGACGACCTGCGGTACTTCCAGACCAGCTTCTTCCTCGCCCCTGGTGAGCCGACCCACTACATCGACGCCAAGGCGTCGGTGATCCGCAAACGCACCGTCGGCGGCGGGTTCGAGGAACAGTTGACGGTGCTGAACCACGAGGAGGAGGCGGTCGACTTCACCGTACGGATCGAGGCCGGCAGCGACTTCGCGGACCTGTTCGAAATCAAGAACCTGCTGCCGAAGCGGGGCGAGGTCTCCACGCTGGTGGAGCCGGGCCGGCTGCGGTTGCGCTACCGGCGCGGCGCCTTCTTCCGGGAGACCCTCATCGCGGCGAGCGACGAGGCGGAGATCGACGACCATGGCCTGACGTTCCGGATCCGGGTCGAGCCGCACGACAAGTGGACGACGCTGCTGCGGGTGGTGACGCTCTTCCCCGGGGCGGACGAGTCTGCGGCGGCGGAACTGCCGACCTCCGACCGCGGTCGGGGGCGCCCGGACGTGCAGCGCCTGCTCGACGAGTGGACGGCACGCGCACCACACCTGGCCTGTGACTGCGAGCCACTGAGCGACTCGTACAACCGCAGCATCATCGACCTTGCCGCGCTGCGCTACACCGGCCTGCTGCGCAAGGAGAAGCTGCCCGCCGCCGGGCTGCCGTGGTTCATGACCCTGTTCGGCCGGGACAGCCTCATCACCTGCCTGCAGACGCTGCCGTTCATCCCGGAGATCGCGCCGCCCACGCTGCGTACCCTGGCCGAGCTACAGGGCACCAGGTTGGACAATCTCCGCGACGAGGAGCCGGGCAAAATTCTGCACGAGGTCCGGTACGGCGAGTCGGCGGCGTTCGAGGAGCAGCCGCATTCGCCGTACTACGGCTCCGCCGACGCCACCGCCCTGTTCGTGATCCTGCTCGACGAGTACGAGCGCTGGAGCGGCGACGCGGACTTCGTCCGCGAGTTCGCCGACGAGGCGAAGCTCGCGCTGTGCTGGATCGACACCTATGGTGACCTGCTCGGCAACGGCTACGTCTGGTACGAGCGGCGCAACACCCGCAACGGTCTGGAGAACCAGTGCTGGAAGGACTCCTGGGACGCCATCTGCTATCGGGACGGTAGCCTGCCCACCTTTCCCCGGGCCACCTGCGAACTCCAGGGGTACGCCTACGACGCGAAGGTTCGCGGCGCGCGGATGGCTCGTCGGTTCTGGGACGACCCGGATCTCGCGGACCGGTTGGAACGGGAGGCGGCCGATCTGAAGTCACGGTTCAACCGGGACTTCTGGGTCGAGGACGGTGGTTACTACGCGCTCGGCCTGGATCGTGACGGCCGCCAGATCGACGCTCTCGCCTCGAACATGGGGCATCTACTGTGGAGCGGAATCGTCGATCAGGAACGGGCCGGAATGGTGGCCCGACATCTACTCGGCCCGTCGATGTTCTCCGGTTGGGGCGTACGGACGCTGGCCGAGGGGAACGGACGGTACAACCCGCTCGGATATCACGTCGGCACGGTCTGGCCCTTCGACAACTCGATCATCGCATCGGGTCTGGCAAGGTACGGATACACCGAGGAATCGGCCCGGATCGCGGAGAGCATCATCGACGCCGCCAAGTATTTCCAGGGCCGGCTGCCGGAGGCGTTCGCCGGTTACGACCGGGACCTGACCACGTATCCGGTGCAGTACCCGACCGCGTGCAGTCCGCAGGCGTGGTCGGCGGGCGCGCCGATGCTCCTGATCCGTACGATGCTCGGCCTGGAGCCGATGGAGGATGGGCTCACCGTGCGGCCGGCTGTGCCGGCCAGCCTCGGCCGGATCGAGCTGCTCGGCATCCCCGGCAGGTGGGGGCGGATCGACGCGTTCGGTCGGGGCCGGCTGCGTACCGCGGCGTACCCGGAGACCGAGGAGTCCCGCGCCGACCGTGCGCGCTGATCGCGCCGTGGCATCCGGGTAACTGCCGGAAATACGACTGTCCCGCGAGTGGGGACGTGACGACGATTACCGTCACGCCTACCTGCCAGTCTCCGTTTGACCCACGTCAGACACGTCAAAGGGATCGGGATGAGGGCCATGGAGGACGAACGCGACGTGGTCGGCCGCCCACGAGAACGGGCTCTCCTGACCCCACGGGACGTGAGCAGAAAGAGATTCAGCCCGACCGGGATCGGCCGACGCGGTTACCGGCCCGGTGAGGTGCGCGAATTTCTTCATGTTGTCGAGGGCGACCTGGCGGTGCTGTACCAGGAACTGACGAACGCGCGGGAGGAGGCGACCCGAATGAGGACGGCACTGCGGGAATGGCAGAGCCGACACCACCTGTGCTACGTCCAGAGCCGCCAGGAGGCGCGGGATTCCTACCGCCGCCCGATCGAGCCGGGTCAGGTACGCCCGGCCGAGTCCGCCGAGGACGGGCCCACCCACCTGCCATACCCCCCGACCCAGCCTCGGCGGGGTGACTGACATTCCGACCATCCACGCGCCCTGCCGGCCGGACTGGTCCTGCACCGTTTGCGGGCAGGAGTGGCCGTGCCTTGTCCGAAAGCGACAGTTGAAGTACCTCTACCAGGGCAATCCGGTTAAGCTGGGCAACCAACTCCATGCCCTGATGGAGCAGGCCAGGGCCGATTTGCCGGCGTTGACCGAAGAACAACTGACCAGCCGGTTCGTCGGCTGGAGTGAGCGGCCGATCGCCGCCCAGGACCACACCTCGGCCCGATGCGACGCCTTGAGCTGGTCAGCCCGTTCGGAGTCGGCTGCGATAGGCCCGCATCGACATCTGGGAACCACACGCGGCGCCGCAGTAGAGACCGGACGAGTTCCTGGTCTTGTCGAAGAACCCGGCGAGGCATGAGGGGTTCTTGCACACCTTCAGCCGGCACCACGCCCCCCGGGCCGCCAGGTCGGCCGCTGCGGCGAAGAGTGCCCCGAACGCACCCGGTACGTCCGTCTGCGCCGGAACGAGGGTGCAGCCGTCGGTGCTGAGTCTCGGGGTGAGCGGGTGAGGCACCGCCACCCGCCGCAGGTACGCCTCGGCACCCGGAACGGACGTGACGTCGTCGACGCAGCCGGCGTGCGCGCGGAGGATGGTCTCGAAGGCTCCCCGTAGGAACTCGCCGCTCGCGCCTGAGTCGCGGCCTCTCGGCGGGCCTCAGCCGGTGTGGTCCGGCAACGCCTGCAGCACGGGCTCAGCAGAGCGGTCGCTCTCCACGTCGACCATCTGCTGCTCGTGCTGCGTGTCGACCCGGCCCCGACCGAAGGCATCGATCTTGCCCCACCGACCCGGTACGTCGAGCAGTTCGACCCGGCCCATCCCTCGTGGCAGGGCCGGGTCGACCACCAGGTGCTCGTCGTGCGGTTCGAGGCCCAGCATCGTACGGAGCAGCAGCATCGGCGTACCGGTCGACCACGCCTGCGGGCTGCACGCCGTCGGGTACTGCACCGGGTACTTCGTCAACGCCCGGTCATAGCCGGCGAACGCCTCCGGCAGCCGGCCCCGGAAGTACTGCGACGCGTCGATGATCGTCTCCGCGATCCGGCCCGCCTCCTCCGTGAAGCCGTACCGCCGCAACCCCCAGGCGATGAAGGAATTGTCGAACGGCCAGACCGTGCCGACGTGGTAACCGACCGGGTTGTAGCGGCCCTCCCCCTCGGCCAGGGTCCGCACTCCCCAGCCGGAGAAGAGCCGGGGGCCGAGCAGGTGCGCGGCGATCTGGCTGGCCCGGTCCTCCTCGACGATGCCGCTCCAGAGCAGGTGGCCGATGTTCGACGAGAGCGCGTCGACCTGCCCACCCTCCTTGTCGAGGGCCAGCGCGTAGTAGCCGCCGTCCTCGACCCAGAAGTCCCGGTTGAACCGTTGCTTCAGGTCCGCCGCCTCCTGCTCCAACCGATCGGCGTAGACCGGGTCATGCCAGACCCGCCGGGCCAGCCGAGCCCCGCGCATCTTCGCGTCGTACGCGTAGCCCTGCAACTCGCAGGTGGCCCGGGGAAAGTCGGGCAACCGCCCGTCCCGGTACGAAATCGCGTCGGGCGAGTCCTTCCAGCACTGGTTCTCCAACCCGGTGCGCTTGTTACGGCTCTCGTACCAGATGTAACCGTTACCCATGATGTCGCCGTACGTGTCGATCCACCGCAGCGCCGCCCGCGCCTCCGGCTCCAGCCGGCGCACCAGTTCCACGTCGCCGGTCCAGCGCTCGTACTCGTCGAGCAGGATCACGAACAACGGGGTCGAGTCGGCCGCGCCGTAGTACGGCGAGTGCGGCTGGTCCGCGAAGGCCGCGGACTCCCCGTACCGCAACTCGTGCAGGATCTTGCCCGGTTCCTCGTCCCGGAAGTCGTCGAGTTTGGTGCCCTGTTTCATGGCGAGGATCTGCAACGTCGGCCCGGCGAGTTCGGGTGTGAACGGCAACGACTGCAGGCAGGTGAAGATGCTGTCCCGGCCGAAGAGGGTCATGAACCAGGGCAGGCCGGCAGTCGGCACCTTCGCCTCGAACGAGAGCGGGCTGTAGCGGAGCGCGGCCAGGTCGGCGAGGCTGCGCTCGTACGTGTCACCGAGCGGCTCACAGTCACAGGCCAGCTTCGGTGCCCGCGCGACCCAGGCGGCGAGATCCTTCTCCATCTCCACCTTGATCCGGCTACCGTGGCTGATCAGGCCGAGCCGCAGGTCCCGCCCGCCGGCTCCCTCCACCATGGTCTGTACGTGCAGCGTGGTGGTCCACTCCGCGTGCGCCTCGATCCGGATCCGGAAGGTCAGGCCCTTCTCGTCGACCTCGGCCGGCGCCGTGGAGGAGATCACGGTCTCCCGCCGGAAGGTGTCCCGGCGGTAGCTCAGGCGCAACCGCCCGTCCTCGGTGAACGCCTGCGCGGAGCCGGTCTTCTCCTTGACGTCCTTGATTTCGAACAGGTCGGCGAAGTCGCACCCGATCTCCATCCGGACCGTCAACTCCACCGGTTGGCCCTGGTGGTTGAGGACGGTGAGCTGCTCGTCGAAGCTGCCCCCGATGGTCCGCTGCCGCACCACGGACACCTTCGCGTCGACGTAGTGGGTCGGCTCACCAGGCACCAGGAAGAACCGGGTCTCGTAGTACTGCAGGTCGTCGATCGAGAGCGCGTTGAGCCGCTCACCGTCGATGCTCAGCTCCCAGCGGGAGAGGAACCGGGTGTCGAAGGAGAAGAGGCCGGTGGGGAAGGTCGGCGACGGGTCGATGTCCCCCCGGGCGTCGCTGACCAGGAACGTGTTGCCGTCGAGGATGCTCACCATGTTGTCGGTCACTTCTGCCGCCTCTCCCGCACCATCTCCCGTGGATCGTGCGCACCCGGCGGGCCGGGCAGCAGCCGTTGGAAATAGTGGAAGAGCAGGAGGTTGCCCTCGACGGTTATCTCGTTGCGCAGCAGCGCCGCGATCGGGTTCGCCTCCCCCGTGGTGACCCGGTCGAAGAACCGCAGTTGGGTGGTGATCACGCAGTCCGCCGGTCGTTCTCCCCGGCTGGCACTGATGTTCCCCTCGCTCATGACCAGCACCCAGTGGTCGGTTCCGTCCCGGTGCCCGAGGTCGAACCGGACCGTACCCCTGACCTTCGTCATCATCGGGTCGGGGCCACGATGGCCGAGCCCGTCGAAGAAGTCGGCGGTTGGATCTGCCATCGGTCCTCCCTTCTCACGCCTGCACGAGTAGCCACTTCTCCGGAGCGTCGCGCACACCCCGGTGGTGGGGCATCGCCCAGGATGGGTGAGGTTGCCGGGACGCCGCCACAGGCGCCACATCCGCCGCTGCCGCCCCAGCGGCCTCCGCCACCGCCGCTTGGAGGGGACATGGCCGTCGACGTCGATCGCGAACAAGCACTGGCGTACCGGATCCACGCACAGCAACTCGCCCGAGTCGAACTGCCACCGGCCGCACTCGCCGTACTCGATCTCGGGGTGCCGGACACCCCGTACGGCTCGGCCCGGCTGGCGCTCGCCGCCCGCACCACCGCGCCGCTGGACGACGAGTCGCTCACCCTGGTCTGGGCGGCCCGCGGCGCCCCGCACCTGCACCGCCGGGCCGACCTGCCCGCGGTGGCCGCCAGGCTCTGGCCACTCGGCGACAACGACGCCGGTCGGCGGATCGCGAGCAGCCAGGTCAAGGGGGCCGCGAGCCTCGGGCTGACCGCCTTCCAGGCCGCCGCAGACGCGTTCGCGGCGGTGGTACGCGCACCGATGGCCAGGGGCGAGGTGAGCACCGGGGTCAGTGCCCGGGTCCCGGCGGCGGTCACCTACGCATGCCGCGCCTGCCAGGCGACCCACATCTCCGGCTCGCTCTTCCAGCAGGCCGGGCTGGCCGGAGGCGTACAGCTCGAACCGGTTGGTGGGGCGACCCGGCTGGCGCCGATCGACGGCTGGCCCGGCGTACCCGAACGCGCCCGGGACACCGCCGCGCTGGTCCGGGACTACCTGCGGCTGCTGGGCCCGGCGACACCGGCCGAGGTCGCCGCGTACCTCGGCACCACCCAGACCGAACTACGCCGGGTCTGGCCGGACGACCTGGTCGAGGTGCGGTTGGCGGGCCGGACGACCTGGCTGCCGCCGGAGGAGGTGGCCAAGGTCGGCCAGGCGCCGAAGCCCCGGCTGGTCCGCCTGTTGCCGCCCGGCGACCCGTACCTTCAGGCGCGGGACCGCGACCTGGTCGTTCCGGAGAAGAGCCGGCATGCGCAGGTGTGGCGGATCATCAGCAACCCGGGCGTACTGCTGGTGGACGGGGAGATTCTCGGCATCTGGCGGTCCCGGTTGGCCGGACGGAAGCGGCTGGACATCACGGTCGCCCCGTTCGCGGCGCTGCCTGGCCGGACGCGTTCGGAGGTCGAGGCCGAGGCCGCCCGCCTGGCCGCCGCCCGAGGCGTCACGGACGTACGGGTGACGGTCGACGAGTAGGCGCCCCGCCTCGGCGCGGGACACGCGACCGCACCGACTCCCGCTGGCGGGGATCGGTGCGGTCACGGCCTGTCGTCCACGTGCTGCGGATGCGCTGGTGCTCCAGGCGCTCGGCTCGGCGTCTCCGGGCGCTCGGCTCAGTTGTTCGGGTCGTCGGCGCTGATGTCGGCGAGCACCGACTGCGGCTCACGTTCGACCGCCAGGTCGCCGATCGACACCAGCCCGATCAGCCGGCCCTCTTCGATCACCGGTAGACGCCGTACGCCGTACGTCCGCATCAGATCGGCCGCCGCCACCGCGTCGTCGTACTGGGTGACGGTGACGACATCCTGGGTGAGGATCTGGCTGAGTGTCGCCGTGTTCACGTCCAGCCCGTCCGCCACCCCACGTACCGTGATGTCACGATCCGTCACGATGCCGATCACCGCGTCCCCGTTGGTGACGATGACGTCGCCAATGGCGCTGTCCCGCATCTCCTGGGCCGCGGCCGTGAGCGTGTCGGTGCCGTCCATGGTCACCAACCGGGTCGTCATGAACTCTCCGACGGTCGTCATGGCGCTCCTCTCCTTGTCGGCGGTTGCCGTCTACCCGGCCCGATCGAGAGGTAACGGAGCACGGACACCCGGAGTCCGCGGCGCTCGGTGCTCTGGTCCGCCCAGGCGACACCGAGCGGTCGACTGCCACCAGGCGACGACTCAGCGGTCGAGTGTGACCACCCGTCGCTCGGTGGCCGAGACGAACGCCGCCTCGATCACCCGCAGACCCTCGACCGCGCCGGCCGGATCGACCGGGAACTCACCCCGTCCGAGCAGCGCCTCCCGCACCTCGGCGTAGAAACGCTCATACTGGCCGATCTCGGTCGGTACGGTCTCGACCTCGTCGTTCACCCCCAGCACCCCGGCGTTCTCGGCTGGCTCCACACCCCACCCCGGGTCACCCGGCCGCTTGCCCGCCAGCACCTGCGGCTCCTGTACGTCCAACCCGTACTTGGTGAAGGTGGCCCGGTCACCCAGCACCCGGAACCGCGGGTTACGGGTGCCGGCCAGCGCCGACGCCCAGAGGTGCGAGCGGACCCCGTTGACGTGCCGCAACGCGACGAACGTGTCGTCGTCGACGACCACACCGGAACGACGGCGATCCAGTTCGGCGTAGACCTCGGCCACCGGGCCGAACAGTTGCAACGCCTGGTCGACGATGTGCGCGCCGAGGTCGTAGAGGAGCCCACCGGCCTCCGCCGGGTCGCCGAACTCGCGCCAGTTCTCCTTCGGCTTCGGCACCCAGCGGTCGTAGCGCGACTCGAAGCGGTGGACCTGGCCGAGGCTGCCGGCGGCGAGCACCTTGCGTACGGTCAGGAAGTCCGAGTCGAGCCGACGGTTCTGGAACACGGTCAGGCCAACGCCGGCACTGGTGGCCGCGTCGACCACCCGCTGCGCGTCGGCAGCCGTCGGTGCGAACGGCTTGTCCACCACCACGGGCAGGCCCAGCTCGATGGCACGCAGGGCCAGCGGCACGTGGGTGCGGTTCGGCGTGCTGACCACCACGAGGTCGAGCGAGTCCGCCGCCGCGAACAGGTCGTCGGCGGTGGGAACCACCCGCGCCTGCGGGTAGCCCGCCTGTGCCTGCCGTGCCCGCTCGGGGTCACCGGTGACGATCACCGCCACCGACAGGCCCGGCGTCGCCGCTACCAGCGGCGCGTGGAACCGGTGTCCGCCGATGCCGTATCCAAGGATCCCCACCCGCAGGTCAGAGCTTTTCTCCGTACTCATGCCCGGTATTAAACGCGCCCCCACCCCGGGGAAAGGAAGGGCCCCTTCTTATCGCTTTCGGTATAGGAAGGGGCCCCTCTTAACATCAGGATCGGGGCGGGAGGCCGTAGAGGCGTCGGATGGTCAGGCGCAGGACGACCCGCCGCTCGGCCACCATCGCCCGCCGGTAGTCGTCCCAGTCCGGGTGCTCCCCGCGCAGCGCGCGGTACACCCCGATCAACTCCTCGACCGTGGCGTCGTCCGGCTCCGTGGCAGTCGGGGAGAGTTCCACGCTCCCCTCCGCCACCGCGTACGCCCACCCGTCAGCCGAGCTGGCGCTCAGACTGGCCCTCGGGTCCCGGCGGAGGTTCGCGGTCTTGGCCCGCCCCTCGGCGATGGAGACCCTGAGCAGGTTCTGCTCCCGGTCCAGGTGGTAGACCACATTGGACAACTGTGGTTGGCCGTCGCGCTTGATGGTCGCCAACACCCCGTACGGCCGGCTGGCCAACAGGTCGAGCAGTGCCGGGTCGAACTGGTCGTTCGCCATGCTCTCCTCCACTCGCAAGGAACCCCGGTCGAGGGGGTACGCCGGCCCACGCTGGCCGGCGCCCCTCACCGTACGGTCGGCTCAGGCCGCCGAGCCAGTCCTCGCGAGCAGTTCGGCGATCTGCACCGCATTGAGCGCGGCACCCTTGCGCAGGTTGTCGTTCGAGCAGAACAGGGCCAGCCCGTGCTCGACGGTCTCGTCGGCCCGGATCCGGCCCACGTAGGTCGGGTCCTGGCCGGCCGCCCGCAGCGGGGTCGGCACCTCCTCCAGCGCCACACCGGGGGCGTCGGCGAGCAGTTGTGCCGCGCGCTGCGGGCTGATCGGACGGGCGAACCGGGCGTTGATCTGCAACGAGTGACCGGTGAAGACGGGCACCCGGACGCAGGTGCCGGAGACCAGCAGGCCGGGAATGCCGAGGATCTTCCGGCTCTCGTTGCGCAGCTTCTGCTCCTCGTCGGTCTCGGCCGACCCGTCGTCGACGATCGAGCCGGCGAGCGGGAGCACGTTGAACGCGATCGGCTGGCTGAACTGGCGCGGCGCCGGGTAGTCCACGGCGGCTCCGTCGAAGGTCAGCGCGGCGGCGTGCTCGGCGACCTTGCGTACCTGCTCGTCCAGTTCCGCGACACCGGACAGGCCGGCGCCGGAGACGGCCTGGTAGGTGGCGACGACCAGGCTCACCAGCCCGGCTTCCTCGTGCAGCGGGCGCAGGATCGGCATCGCGGCCATGGTGGTGCAGTTCGGGTTGGCGATGATGCCCTTGGGGCGTACGGCGGCGGCCTCCGGGTTGACCTCGGCGACCACCAGTGGCACGTCCGGGTCCATCCGCCAGGCGGAGGAGTTGTCGATCACCACTGCGCCGGCCTCCGCGACCTTCGGCGCGAGTACGCGGGACGCCCCCTTACCGGCGGAGAAGAGCACGACGTCCAGTCCCCGGTAGTCCGCGGTCTCCGCGTCCTCGACGGTCACCTCGGTGTCGCGCCAGGCCAGCGTGCGCCCGGCCGACCGCGCCGAGGCGAAGAGCCGCAGCTGCTCCGCGGGGAACTCCCGCTCCGCCAGCACCTTCCGCATGACCCCACCGACCTGGCCGGTGGCGCCCACAATGCCAATCCTCATGACTGCGAGGCTACCCAGGTGCTCGCCCGGACCGGGAGTCGGTTTCCGTCACCGGGGCGCCGGAGTCGACCAGCGTGGCGGGCATCACCGGCTCGGCCGGCGAGACGGGCGCGGTGGGCATCACCGGCCCGGCCGGCGAGACGGGCGTGGCCGCCGTCACCGGGCCGGCCGGCGAGACGGGTGCCTCGGGCGGGGCCGGGTGGCGGGCCGCCGGGGTGGCGGGCCACCGGGCCGGGAGCAGCCGCCGGGCCCAGAGCACCGGAAGTACCCGTTCCAACGGCAGGAAGCTGGTCATCGCCACCTGGTGCGGCATGAAGGAGATCGTGATCGCCGACCAGGTGACCGCGTGGAAGAGGTAGAAAAAGGCGATCATGGCGTTTCGGGCCCGACCGCGCAGCACGAAGATCAGCGGACTGGTCAACTCGAACGCCATGATCCCGAACTGGGCGGCAACGAGCAGCCCGGGTACGTCCAACAGCCACTCGCTGGCGAAGGTGCCGCGCCGGATCACCGCTCGGGCGAGGGTGGCCCCGGTCAGCCAGTCCAGGCCGCCGTAGCGCAGCTTCGCCCACGCGGCCAAAAAGTAGGTGGCGATGACCGCGAGCTGGGTCACCCGCAACGCCCAGCCGGCCTTGGCACTGGGGGTGAGGTCGCCGTGCCGGGCCCGGCCGACCGTGGGCAGCACGGCCAGGGCGACCAGGATGCCGAACCGGTCGTGGTCGACCTTGCCGTAGCTGAACGCGATGATCAACCACTCGAAGTAGAGGGCCAGCACGGTCCAGCCGAGCAGTCGCGGCGCCCGCCCGGTGGCGGCGGCGAGCGTGGTCGCCAGCAACGCCCAGAAGAGCACGGTCACCAGTGCGGCGTTCGGTGTCGGCAGGGGCAGCACCCGGCCGACCAGCAGTGGCGCGTACAGCTCGCCGGAGACCGAGGTCCGGCCCCGTATCCAGCCGGTGAAGAAGACGATGTCCGCGGCCACCAGCAGGTACGCCAACGTACGGAAGGCCGCCAGCCGCCCCAGCGGCTCCGGTGTGGTGAGCCAGTCCCCGACCCGCCTCATCGCGTCACCTGCCAGTCGACCATCGTCTCGTCGATGTCGTCACCGTTCGGCCGCCCGTCGGTCATGCCGTGGCGGCGGATCACGATGGAGACCGTGGTCAGCGGTGGCCGCTCCGGATTCCGTCGGTGGTACGCGTCGACCACCAGGCTCAGCCGCGTCGGGTCGGCGTCGAACCGGCTGAGCTGGCCCTCGATCTCCGCCCGGCGGATTCCGGTCTCCCGCTCGGTCAGGACGAGGCTCTCGCCCGCCGCGTCCTTCGCGATCACCAGCGCCTCGGCCACCGGCGCGTCGAGCCGGTCCGTGGTGGCGTACATCCGGAACGGGCCGAACGGGAAGTCGTCGTCCGAGCCGACCAGCGTCCCGGCCACCAGCAGACCCGCGCCGACCAGGGTCGCCACGACCCGGACCAGACGACCGCGGGCGGTCAGCGATTCCATTCGCCGCACAATACTGGGCACCGGCAAGGAAAGATCACATTCCGCGACGGCATGTTTCATCGCGGACAACCCCACCCGGACCGCCCCGGCGTCCGGCGGTGCCGGCGTGGGCGGCTAGCCTGGGTCGCCATGACGAGGAAGCAACCGGCGGAGTCGCCGGCCGGGTCCCCGCCGGCACGGACCGCGGCTGACCTGCGCCGCAGGCGGATCGGCGCGATGGCGCTCTGGATCGTCGCCTTCGTGGCCGGCTGGCTGCTGATCGGCCTGCCGACCGACCCGCTTTATGCCTTCTTCTGGCTCTGGGCGGCTACCGTCGCGTGGCGCAGCCACCTGCCGTGGCGGCAGCACCTGCCCTTCGCCCGGGACTGGCTGCCGGTGGTGATCCTGCTCGCCATCTACAACGTCTCGCGCGGGTTCGCCGACGACTACTTCCAGCCGCACGTCACCGAGTTGATCCACGCCGACGAGTGGATGTTCGGCTGGGCCACCGGTGGGCAGGTGCCCACGGTCTGGTTACAGCAGCACCTCTACCACCCGGACGTCCGCTGGTACGACGTCATCGCGAGTTTTGTGTACTTCTCGCACTTCGTGGCGGCGCTCACCGCCGCGGTGGTGCTCTGGCTGGTCTCCCGGCCGCGCTGGGCCGCCTTCATGCGTCGCTGGTTCACGCTCAGCCTCGCCGGTCTGATCACCTACTTCGCCTACCCGGCGGCGCCGCCGTGGTGGGCCTCGGTGCACGGATTCCTCCCGGTCGACGTGGCCAGGGTCTCCAACCGGGGCTGGCAGGAGTTCGGCCTGCACGGTGCCGGCAACACCCTCAACGTGCTACAGCTCGCCTCGAACCCGGTGGCCGCGATGCCGTCGCTGCACACCGCGTTCGCCCTCTTCGTGGTGGTCTTCTTCCTGCCGACGGTCAAACGGCGGTGGTGGCCACTGCTGCTGGCGTACCCGCTGGCGATGACCTTCACCCTGGTCTACACCGGTGAGCACTACGTGATCGACGTGCTGGTCGGCTGGGCCTACGTCGGGGGGACGTTCCTGCTGGTCGGCGCCGGTGAGCGCTGGTGGGCCGCGCGTCGGGCCCGGCGCGTCGGAACAGCCGGACCCGGGTCCGACCCCGGCGGCACGAACACCGGTCCGGGTGGTCCGGGGCACAACCCACCGCCGGGCGGACCGACCAACGGTCCGGCGGGTGGCCCGGGTGGCGCGTCGACCGATCGAGGCAACCCGGAGGAGACCCGTACCGGGCGGCTCGACCCACCGGCGACACGCACCGAGGCGGGTGGGACCGCCGAACCGACCCGACCGCATGCTCCCGGCGAGCACCGCCCCAGCCCGGGAGCGGGCGCGGTGCCGGCCCAACCGACCGTGAACGCGGAAGCCGGTCAGCGTCGTCGCTGACCGGCTTCCCGCCGTCGTCGAGAACATCCCCGGCCGGTGGGGCGCCGGCCAGGTCGGGGCCGGTGGGCGCCGGCCGACCGGTCACTGCTTCGCGTCGACCACCTCACCGAGACCGGTGGCGACGATCTCGTCCCGAATCAACGCCGCGTCGCCCTCCACCACCAGGGTCAGGCCCTCCGGGCGCAGGTGCGTCGCGGCTGCCGCCGAGACCTCCGCCTCGCTCGCCGCCAGCAGTCGGGTGCGCAGCGTGGCGTGGTAGTCGTCGGGGAGGCCGTACACCACCAGGGTGCCGAGCGCACCGACGATCGCGCGCGGCGACTGCAACTCCACCGAGAGCTGGCCGGCCCGCCAGGACCGGGCGACCGCCAACTCCGCCTCGGTCACCCCCTCCACCTGGGTACGGCTGATCTCGCCGATCGCGTCGACCAACGCGGGCGCGGTCACCGCCGTCTGCACGTTCCCGGCGACGACGAAGCGGCCGAACCGGCGGGAGAGGCCGAAGTCGGCGCGGATGCCGTACGTGTAACCCCGCACCTCGCGGAGCAGGTGATTGAGGCGGGAGGTGAAGGCACCGCCGAGCACCGTGCCGGCCAGGGTCATGGTGACGTAGTCCGGGTGCGCCCGGTGCGGCCCGGGGTGCCCGATCCGCAGTGTCGACTGCACCGAACCTGGCCGGTCCACCACGATGATCCGCCGCTGGTCGCGGAGCTGGACCTCGATCGGCGGGTCGAGCGGCGGCGGCGCCCCGGCGGCGGCGCCGAACGCCGCCGCGCCGAGCGCGTCGAGGTCGATCTGGTCCAGGTCACCGGCGACGAGCAGGGTGCCGGGCCGGGTGAACCACTCGGTGTGGAACGCCGTGACGTCCTCCACCTCGATCGCGGCGACCGAATCCGGGTCGCCGTCCAACGGCCGGCCCTGGCGCCGGTCGGAGCCGAACAGGTCGGCGCGGAACGCGGCGTCGGCCCGTGGTCCCGGGCTGGCCCAGTACATCCGCAGCGCGGTGACCTCGTCGTCGCGTACCCGGTTGATGTCCGCCGGGTCGAACCTGGGCGTACGGACGGCCTCGGCCATCAGCTCCACCGCGGCCAGCAGCCGGCGGACCGGCACCTGGACCCCGACCTGGAACGCGTCCCAGTCGGTGCCGATGCTCAGTTCGGTGCCGAGCCCCTCCAGTGCCAGCGCGTAGGCGGTCGAGTCCCGCCGCGTGGTCCCCTCCTCCAACGCCTTCGCCAGCACGCCGCCGAGCCCCTCGCGACCCAGCGGCTCCCGTCCGGCGCCCGCGTCGAGCAGCAACGTCGCGGCGGCGAGATTGTGGCCCGGCAGGTGGGCGGCGACCACCTCACCGCCGGCGACGGTCCGCCGGACCACGGTCGGGAACCGGTACGGCCGGGGCTCACCCGTGGCCGGACGGTCAGCAATCAGCGTCATGCGCTCTCCTCCGGCAGGTAGGTCAGGGTCACCCGGTCCGCCGGGCGCAGCACCTCGGCGGCCACTTCGGCGAGTTGGTCGGCGCCGACCGAGAGCCAGCCCGGCAGGCGGTCCGCCGCCCGGGCCGGGTCACCGAACTGGGTCGCGTACCGGCCGAGGGTGTCGGCCCGGCCGTCGACCGTCGCCAGCGACCGCCACCAGGAGGTGGTCAGCAGGGCACGGGCGCGGTCCAGTTCCGCCCCGGTCACACCGCCGTCGGCCAGCTCGTCCACGACCTCGGCCAGCCCGGCCGTCAGCTCGTCGGCGCTCACCCCGTCCCGCGCGGTCGCGGTGATGATCAACGGCGCGGGGGCGTGTGCCAGGTCCACCCCGTACGCGCCGATGTTGTCCGGCTGGGCCAGCCGGGCACCGTCGGCGAGCCGCTGGTAGAGCCGACTGCCCCGACCGCTGCCGAGCAGCGTGCCGAGTACGGTCACCGCGTCGTACTCCGGCGTGCCGAACGGGTACGTCCGGTGCGCCAGGTAGACCCTCGGCGCCGGCACCTCGGCGTAGACCGTCTCCTGGGCTGGGACACCGGTCGCCGGCACCACCAGCCCGTCCGGGGCGGCCGGGATGTCGGGGCGCGGGGCGAGCCGGCCGAAGTACTTCTCGGCCAACGCGAAGACCTCACCGGGTGAGGTGTCGCCGACCACCGTGAGCACCGCGTTGTTCGGCGCGTAGTAGGTGACGTGGAAGTCCTGGAAGGTCGCCAGGTCGGCCGCGTTCAGGTCGGCCATCGAGCCGATCGTGGAGTGGTGGTACGGGTGCCCCGGCGGGTAGAGCAACGGCAGCAGGCGCAGCCACGCGTCCCCGTACGGGACGTTCTCGTACCGCTGGCGCCGCTCGTTCTTCACCACCTCCCGCTGGTTGTCCAGGGTCTCCTGGGTCAGCGCCGGCACCAGACCACCCATCCGGTCGGCCTCCAGCCAGAGCACGAGTTCCAGGTGCTCGGCCGGCACGGTGTTGAAATAGTTGGTCCGGTCCGGGTTCGTGGTCGCGTTGAGCGATCCACCCGAACCCTGGATGAGCTTCATGTGTTCGGTCTTGGCCACGTTGACGGAGCCCTCGAACATGAGGTGCTCGAAGAGGTGGGCGAAGCCGGTCTGGCCGTCGGGTTCGTGTCGTGATCCGACGTCGTACCAGAGGTTGACCGCCACCACGGGTGCGCTGCGATCCTCGCTGACGACCACGCGGAGGCCATTGTCCAACTGCGTGGTCTCGATCGGCCAGGGGTAACCGGTCTCGGGCATGGGCACGACGCTATCCGATCCGGAGTCCGCCGTGGCTCAGGTGGACCAGCGGAACGCCGGCCGGCTTCACCGTCGGGGGCGACCGAACGGGGGAATCGGCGGCCCCCATCGGGGGATCCTGCCCACGCCGGCCACCTTTGACGCGGGCGGCGGATCTACTGGGTGCGGATCAGGCGTACCCGGAGGTGGTGTCGAATGCCCGCGCACCGACAAGCTCGCCCGCACCGGCTGTTCCCTCGCCGCCGATGGTCCGTCACACGGCGGCCGGGCTGGTCGGTGAGGCGGGTCCGGCTGTTCCGGATCGGCCTGATGCTGGTCGCCGGTCTCGCCGCCGGGGTACTGGTCGCCGCGGCGGCCTTCCCCGCGCTGGCACTCACCGGGTTGGCGGCGAAGGCCGGCGCGGAGGCGTTCGAGAGCCTCCCGGTCGAACTCCGGGTGGCCACGGCGCCTCAGGCGAGCCGCGTCTTCGCCTCCGACGGCCGGACCCCGCTCGCGGTCTTCTTCGACGAGAACCGTCAGGACGTGCCCCTGGCCGACGTCGCCCCGGTGATGCGGGACGCCATCGTCGCCGCCGAGGACCACGCCTTCTACCGGCACCGGGGGATCGACCTGCGGGGTTTCCTGCGGGCGATCGTGGCGAACACCATCGGCGCCCAGCAGGGCGCGTCGACGCTGACCATGCAGCTCGTACGCATGTCCGCCACCTATTCGGCGCAGGACCCGCAGGCGGTGATCGAGGCGGTTGAGGACACGAAGGCGCGCAAGCTGCGCGAGATGCGGCTGGCCTCGATCCTGGAGGCGCACCTGAGCAAGGACGAGATCCTCCAGCGGTACCTGAACCTGGCACCGTTCGGGCACGGCACGTACGGCATCTCGGCGGCGAGCCGGTTCTACTTCGGCAAGCGGCCCGGGGAACTGACCGTGCCGGAGGCGGCACTGCTGGCCGGGCTGGTCAAGGCACCGAGCTTCTACGACCCGCTCGACCGTTCGGGGCGGGGCGCGACGGAGACGCTGCACCGGCGGAACTGGGTGATCGGGCAGATGGTCGAGACCGGTGCGGTCAGCGAGGCGGACGCGAGCGTCGCGCGGGCCGTACCAGTGGCGGTGCAGGGCCGGGTGCCGGCGAACGGCTGCGCGGTCACCGGCAAGCAGCACTGGGGTTTCTTCTGCGACTACCTCTACCGCTGGTGGCTGAGTCAGGAGACGTTCGGCGCCACCGAGTACGACCGGGAGCGGCGGCTGAAGGGCGGCGGCTACCGGATCGTCAGCAGTCTCGACGCGGTCACGCAGGAGGCAGCGCACCGCAACCTGGAGGAGAAGATGCCGACCGGGTCCGCCCAGGCGTTGATGCTGGCGGCGGTCGAGCCGGGCACCGGCCGGGTACGGGCGCTCGCCACGAACCGCACCTTCGCGATCGACGACCCGGAGAAGCCGGGCAACGGTCCCGCCACCGACCCGGCGAAGGCCGGTGCCGGGGTTCGGGGCACCTATCCGCGTACCACCAATCCGCTGCTGACCGGCGGTGGTGACGTGCACGGGTACCAGGCCGGCTCCACCTTCAAGATCTTCACCATCGTCGCCGCACTGGAACAGGGCATCCCGCTATCGCACGAGATCGACGCCCCGCAGCGGTACGAGTCGCGGTACACCGTCGAGCGGGACAGCCCGGCCGCCTGCCCGGGGACCGAGCGCTACTGCCCCGGCAACTACGAGGAGAAGATGGCCGGCCGGCACGACATGTGGACCGCGTTCGGTTCCTCGGTCAACACCTACTTCGTGCCGCTCACCGAGCGGGTCGGCGCGGGCAACGTGGTCGACGTGGCCCGGCGGCTCGGGATCGGGTTCCGGGCGCCGGCGGACGCGGCGCTTGGCGGTGACCCGAAGTCGGCCGACCGCTGGGGTGCCTTCACCCTGGGCGTCTCGGCGACCACGCCGCTCGACCTGGCGAACGCGTACGCGACTCTGGCGGCGGGCGGCCGGCACTGCGTACCGACGCCGGTGCAGGAGATCCGGGACCGGTCCGGCGGCCCGCTCGACGTGGTACGGCCGCGCTGCGATCAGGCGGTCGAACCCGAGGTGGCGTACGCGGCGATCGACGCGGCCCGCTGCCCGGTCGGGGACAGGTCCACGGCCAACCGGTGCCGGGAGGCGACGGCGGGGGACGCGCGCCAACTGGTCGGTCATCCGCTCGCGGGCAAGAGCGGCACCACGGACGGGCGCCGTACGGCGTCGCTGGCGTTGACCACCACGTCGCTCACGGTCGCCGGCATCCTGGCCGACCCGGACTGGCCGGACGGGACCGTCGAGATGCCGCGTGAGGTGGTGAATCCGGCGGTGTCGGGAACTTTGGCGGAGGCGATGCGGGGCAAGCCGAAGCGTGACTTCCCGAAGGCGTCGGCCGCGCTGATGGGGGTGCCGGAGCGGGCCGTACCGACGCTCGACTGCGTACCGGCGGAGCGGGCGGCGCAGACTCTGCGGGAGGCCGGGTTCCGGGTCTCGGTCAACCCCGAACCGGTCGACTCGGACTGCCCTGCGGGCGCCGTGGCCGGCACCGAACCGGCGAGCGGCGCGGTCCTCGGTGGCGTGGTGACGCTTCGGCTGAGTAACGGCCGGTTCGCCGCGACCGCGGGTGTTCCGGGGTCACGCCGGGCCGACCTCCCGCCGGACCGCTGAGCCCGGCCATGAGCCGTCGTGCCGGCCGAGTCATCGCCGGCCCACCGACCCACCTGGGGAGGTCGACCGGGAGGCCGCCCACGACCGGGGTCGTGGGCGGCACCGGAGAAAAACTACGCCGCCCACGGCTGTTGCCATGGGCGGCGCTGGTGTCGGTGTGCAGGTCGCCTCTCGGCGAGTGGCACGACGCGGCTCCAGCCGAACGGTATTCCGCGAAGGCAATTAGGTGAGGCCCGGGGACACTGGTCACACCGACAGTCATCACAACGAGCCGACCCCGCCCAGGATTCCGTCCGTCGCTGTGGCCCATGTCACTCTCCGACCGTCGCGGTCGGGTCCTCGGCGGTACGTCCCGGAAGTGCCGTCCGTCCCCGTCGGTGTGTTTGACCGTCCCGCCACCGGGTAGCCGGGCCTGCGTGACCGACGATCAGCTCCGTCCCGTTCTCGACGACCTGTTGGACGACCTCTACGACGGTCAGGAACGGGTCACCCAGGCGGAAATCCATCGCCGCGCCGTCGCCGCCGAGTTGCCGGCCGAGCTGCTCACCAGGATCACCGCCATGCCCGAGGGCGAGTACGCGGTCGACGAGGCCGCCGAACTGCTCGGCGGTACCCCCGCCTGACAGCGCGGGTCCGGCGGGTGGGGTGGGAATCGCCCACAGCACACCAGGAGGATCGATGAGTCAGTACGGCCAGCAGGGCGAGCAGAACCAGCCGGCGGTCGGCGAGCCGCAGCAGCAGGGCCAACAGGACCAGCAGGACCAGCAGCAGGGCGACTTCGGCGAGCAGGAGCAGCAGCAGTCCGACGAGCAGTTGCTCAGCGGCGAGCAGGCCGACCAGGACCCGCAGGCACCCGAGGGCTGGTCCGACCTGGAGGAGTGAGGCCGGGCGGGAAGCCGGACCCGGCGGGGTCAGCCCGCCGGGTCCGGCCCCGTGGACGCCTCGGCCGCCTGTTGCGCGGCGGCGTACGCCAGTTGCAGGAAGTCGGACGCGGCGATCGCGGTCAGCGCGGTCGCCACCAGCCGGGTCAGCCGGGGGGCGAGGACCAGCCCGCCGGTCAGCCCGGTGGCGACCCAGACCGCGAGGCAGAACGGACAGCTCAGCAGTTCACCGAGGGCGTGCCGGGTGCTGCTGCCCTGGTCGCGTACCTGCTCCATCACCTCGCCGTGCCCGATCGGGTGGTCGTAGCTGGTGAACGGGGCGCGCAGCGGACTGGTGACGGCGTCCTTGCTGAGCAGCCGGCTGAGCTTGTGTGTGGCGATGCCGAGCAGGACGACGTCCGAGTGCGACGGGGCGTGCGGCACCGGCCGACCGGTGGCCCGTACCACGCCGGTGAGCCCTGCGATCACCCCGCCGTACGCACCGAGTGCGACGAGGTAACCGCCGAGCGGCCGGTGTTCGTGGGGCGCGTACGCCTGGCGAAGCCGCGCCACCCTGCTTCGTACGTCCATGACCCGGTCCCCTCGATCGGTCGTGTCCACCGCCGGTGCCCCGGTTCGGCTGGTCAGCCGGGGGTCAGGTTCTCCTCGACCTCCCGGGCCAGGTTGACCAGCGACTCGTCGGCGAGTTGGTCGAGTCCGTGGTCCGGCGGGTCGGCTTCGAGTTCGAGCCGTACCTCGGCGCCCCCGGCGTCGGTGGGGCGGACGTGGAGCCGGGCCGACCAGGTCGGTGAGCCGGTGGTCTCCCAGTGCGCCCCGAGCGTGTCGGTGACCCGGGCTGGTGCGCCGCCGTCCCGACGCAGCGGCGCGGGCAGCCACGCGTCGACCCGGTCGGGGTCGGTCGCGGTGTTGAAGACCACCTCGGGCGGGGCGTCCATGCCGCGCTCGGCGCGGGCCACGTCAGTCGCCGTCCCGCAGTCGGGCCGGGTCGACCTCTCGTCCGGGGTGCCGGCTGAGGTATTCGGTCTCCAGCTCGGCGGTGCGCCGCAGGTGGTTGGCGAGTGCGGTGTCGGCGGCGTGCCGGAGCGTGTCCAGTCGGGTCCGGTGCAGGCTCCGCAGTTCCCGGACCAGATCGTCGTCGCCGAGTTCGGCCGGGTCGATGCCGAGGTCGTCGGTCTCCTCGACCACGACCGCGGCGGCGGTCACCGGATCATGGGCGTGCAGGTGGTCGCCGTCCCACTTCCCGACCCGCTGTTCAGGGCTGTCGTCGACGGACCCGGTCATATCGAACTGGGCACCTCGTGCTGAATCGGTCATCATCGCCCCCGGTTGCTCGACTGGGTTGGCGACTGGACGGTTGCCCGCGTCGGGGACGCCCCAAACCACCCGACGTCGAGCACTACTACGACGCCACGTCGGAGAGCCGGACGGATCGCCGGTACGCTCTAGAGCCATGAGACGGTTGTGGACGCTGGCGTGGGTCGCCCGCCACGTGCTCACCATCGTGCTCGTGGCCGGGTTCCTCGCGCTGGGCTGGTGGCAGATCAGCCGGGCTGCCGACGGCAACACTCTGAGCTGGGCGTACGCCTTCGAGTGGCCGATCTTCGCCGGCTTCGTGGTCTTCCTGTGGTTCCGTGAGGCCCGACACACGCTCCGTCCTGGGAACCCGGACGAACCGACGCCGCCCGCCGCACCGGTCAGCGCTCCGGGCGTACGGCGGCCGGTCCGCTCGGCGCGTACCAGCGCCCGGGTCCTGGTACCGGCGGAGGAAGTCGATCCTGAGCTGAGCGAGTACAACCACTACCTGGCGTGGTTGAACGCGAATCCGGGCGCTCGGCCCGGCGACTACCCCGGCCCTGGCCGGTAGGAAGGAACGGAACGACGTGGGCGCAGCCCTGACCCGATACCGTGTGATCGCCTATGTGGTAGGCGTCGTGCTGATCCTGCTGGTGGTGGTGGGGATGCCACTGAAGTACGGCTGGGACGAGCCGGTGGTGGTGGAGACGGTGGGTCCCGCCCACGGCTTCCTCTACATGATCTACCTGGTGGCCGCGTTCGACGTGACCCGCCGGGCCAAGTGGCCGCTGGGCCAGATGCTGCTGGTGATGCTCGCCGGCACCGTCCCGTTCGTGTCCTTCTACGCCGAACGGGTGGTGAGCCGCCGGATCAACGCCCAGGTGCGGGAGGAGCAGCCGGAGCCGCAGACCGTGGCCGGCTGACCCCCGGCCGGCCGGACCCTCGGGCGCCCCTCCCGCACGGCAACAGGGCCGCCTTCCACGTCGATCCGACGTCACACGCCGGATCGGGGCGCACTGGCCGGCGTTCCTGAGTGAACCATGAGCCGGTACGTGAATCCCGCGCCGCCGGGGCGCTCCGTGCGACGCGTCACCGGCCGGCCAGGGTGACGGGGTGGGGGCTCAGCCCCGGTCGAACTCGCCGAGTCGGATGGTGTCGACGAACGCCTGCCAGGCGGTCGCCGGGAAGACGACGTGGCGCTCGGGGTCGGTGGAGTTCCGTACCGCCATTCCCGCCGTCACCTCGGCAACCTCGACGCACTTCTGGGATTCGCATCGAGTGCTCTTCCGCCACGTACCCGCGACGGAATCCGGCTGCGGCATGCGTCCTCCTCGGCACCCGTTACCTTCACGGCAGGTGCCGCGACGAGCAGACGATACCGGTCGATCAGCGGGGCGGACAGCCCGCAAATGCACGGATTATGGTGCTTCATCTTTGGGTTACACCGAGCGCCACGGTACGACTCCGGCCCGCTGCAAACCTCTGGTGTTGGTTTGCGCGGCCGGTGTAGCCTGCACGATAGCCTTCCTATCTGGCAGGTAGCCGATCGCCAGGTGGCACCCCGGAAACACCCCCGCTCCGAGGACACACCGCTCTGAGGACACACCCCGCTCTGAGAAGGACCGGACCCGCCCAGGACCGGATCTGACGACACCGGCCAGCGCCCCCTCGCTCAGCCGCCGGTGTGGTGCCGTTGACGGAGAGAAATCTGCTGATGAGCACGGCATTCGGCCCAACGGTGGGCAGACGCAGACTTCGCTCGGCGATCCGCCGGGCCCGGGAGGCCTCCGGGCTGACCCAGGAGCAGGTTGCCCTCGCCATGGACTGGTCGCTCTCCAAGCTGATCCGGATCGAATCCGGCTACGTCTCCATCTCCACCAATGACGTCAAGGCGCTGCTGCACCACTACCAGGTGACGGACCCGACCCAGGTGACGAAGTTGGTGGAGCTGGCCCGGGTGGCCCGGCAACGCACCTGGTGGTCGCAGTACCGGGACAGCGTGCCGCCGGCGTACTACGCGTACATCGGCCTGGAGGCGGAGGCGTCGAGACTCTGCTTCTACCAGTCGGTGGGCATGCCTGGTCTGCTCCAGACCGAGGCGTTCGCCCAGGCCGTGGTCCGGTCCGTCATCCCGAACTTCAGCGACGCGAGCGAGGCCCAGGCGTCGGTGGCGCTGCGGTTGCGGCGCCAGCGCGAGGTGCTCGACCGGCCGGACCCACCCGTCATCGACGTGGTGCTCGACGAGGCGACCCTGCACCGCCAGACCGGCGGCCGGGAGGTGATCCGCGAGCAACTTCTCAACCTGGTCCGGCTCGGCAGGGTGGAGCACATCACGGTGCAGGTGTTGCCGTTCACCTCCACCATCTACACCCCGCTCGGCCAGTTCGTGATCGTCTGCTTCGACGGCTCCGAGGAGACGGACGCGGTCTACCTGGAGAGCACCGGGTTGGAGGACGTACTCGACCACCCGGAGTCGGTCACCTCGCACCTGATGACCTTCGAGGGACTACGACGGGCGGCGATGAGCCCGGCGGAGTCCCTCGAACGGATCGCGGCCATCGCGCACGATCTGGCCTGATCCGGCACGGCGTCGCTCGACCGAGGCGTCGGTCAGTGGGCCGGCGGTTCCCACGGCGGCGGCGCGGTGACGACGGGTTCGGCCACCCCGCCGTACCGGGCGACCTCCTGTGCCCGACGCAGGGCCCGGCTGAGCTGGCCGAACTGACGTTCCTGGTCGCTGCTGAACAGGAGCATCATCTCGCCCCGGTAGCGCCCCCACAGTTCCCACGTCGGCGGCCTCAGCCTGTGCCCGAGGAACGCGAGCAGCACCGGAACGAACGCGGCGGCGCCCAGCGCCAGGTAGGTGGCGGCGTTGAGCCGGTAGAACTCGCCGGTATAGCCGAAAGCGATGCCGATCACGACCAACACCCCGCCGGTGACCACCACGGCCCGCACGGTGAGCGGGTCGTGCGGGCCGCGCGCGGTCCTGAGTTGGGTCAGCTCGGTGACCGGGAACCGGCGTCCGGCCACGGTGAACCATTCGCTGGTGACGCTGACTCCCGGCTTGCGGTAGAACTCCACCGGCGCGGGCCGATCGGCCTCTCGACCGGTGACGGATTGTGTACTTGGTCGGCGCGCGGAGTCGCGAGTAGGATGCATGACAGCCTCCAACGGCTCGTGAGGCGGGCTGTGGTGTGGCGTGGTGAAGAGTGGTTTGTAAAGATCGGCACTTGGTGGCAGCCAGGTGCCGATCGTCGTTTGCAACGATGCCGTTGCGAGAAATCGATTCCCGCTCTGCAATCATTGTGCGAAGCACGTGCCAGCAGAGGGAAGGGCTATTTCAGCCACCTGGCAGATTTCCAGGCGGCAGCTAGCTCACTGGACAGATTTATGTCCTTCTTTGCGGCGCTTTACCCCACCGACAACCCGTACCTCATTTGCCAACACCGGCCAAAAGGGCAATCGGCGAGTCCCGGTGCAGGATCCACCGCTTATATCACCAAGCGGTTCCACCTCACCACGCCACGTGATCAGGACATTCGAGAAATCGTTCGGCTCGTCACACAATGATCGACCCCCACTGTTGCCACGGCCGGTTCGGGGACTAGGTTGGTTTTCGCTGGTCCGGTGGTCAGTCATCCCTCTGGGTGACGCCGGCCCGGCGCCGCCGAACCGCACCGGCCGGACGTGACCACGAGGTGACACTCCGCATTCGCGCCCGGGACCACTCCACAGCGGACGCGACCGCCCCCGGGCGGGAGACGGCCGACGTGCTGGGACTCACTCCCCAGGGCGCGCACCGCGCGACCGAGCGGATACACCGGCTCGACCTCGTCCCGGAACACCGGAACCGGGGATCGCGACACCGATCGGCGGCGAGAACGGAAGGGGCTCCGCACTCTTGCCATCCGCGCGGATCCTGTTGCGCTCGCTCGTCCTGGCGGGTCTGGCGGTCGGGCTGATCGCGCCCACGACGATCGCCCAGGCGGAACCCTCCGCCGCCGAGCTGACGCAGCAGATCAACAAATCATCCACCGAGTTGGAAAAGATCGTCGAGTCGTACAACAAGCTCAACGAACAGATCAAGGGCACCAAGGCCGCGGTCGCCGACCTCGGCACCAAACTCGGGCCGCTGGAGCAGCAGGCGACGCAGAGCCGGGCCGAAGTGGCGGCGCTCGCCACCAAGGCGTACAAGGCGGGCGGACTGCGTACGGCGGACGCGCTACTCGGCGACAACGCCGCCGAGAGCCTGGTCAACCGGCTCGGCACCCTCGACTACCTGGCCCGTAACCGGGAAGAGCAACTCGCCGACCTGACCGCCTCCCAGCAGGAGTACGTCGACCAGAAGGCCCGGCTCGACGCGACGCTGGCCCGGCAGACCTCACAGGCCAAGGAACTGGACGCCGGCAAGAAGAGGATCGAGGGCGAGATCAAGAAGCTCTCCGAGATGCGCCGCAAGGCGTACGGCACGGTGAGCACCAGCGGCAGCAGGTACACCGGCACGATCCCGGCGGTCTCCGGCAAGGCCGGCGTCGCCGTCACCTACGCGTACAACGCGATCGGCAAGCCTTACGTCTGGGCGGCCGAGGGACCGAACGGCTACGACTGCTCCGGCCTCACCCTGGCCGCGTGGAAGGCCGCCGGCAAGTCGCTACCGCACAACGCGGAGATGCAGTGGAACCAGGTGGCGCACATCAGTCGGAGCTCGCTCCAACCCGGTGACCTGGTCTTCTACAGCGGGCTCGGGCACGTGGCGCTCTACGTCGGCAGCAACCAGGTGATCCACGCACCGAGCTTCGGCGAGAGCGTGACGCTGGCCAGCGTCGACATGATGACCCCGTACGGCTACGGCCGGGTCGGCTAACCTGCCCGGGTGACCACGCCCGAGACCCCCGACGCACTGGCGGGTGCGGCGATCGAACGCCTGACGCCGCACCTGCCAGCGGTCGGCACGACCGGCCCCGACACCCCGGGCGTGGATTCCGCCGCCCGCTCGCTCCACCGGACCGTCGCCGCCCGGCTACACGAACTCGGCGAGACCGAGGCGCTGGCCGCGTTCGTCCGGCAACCCCGAAACGACTCCCTCGTACGGCGCCTGCTCGCCACGGCGATCCGGGAGGACCCGGCGTACGCCGCCGAACTCACCGCCGCCGTGGCCGCCGTCCCGCCCACCGGCGCCGTGACGAACAGTCCCGCCGGCACCACGACCGCCGGCACCACGACCGAGACCGCCGCCGCCCCTCCACCCGCTCCGCCCCGAACCGGAGGGCGCTTCTCCCGGCGCGCACTCCTGGTCGGGCTGACGGTGGTGGTGGTCGTGGTGGCGGTGGTCTGCCTGATCGCCCGGAACATCCTCGGTGACCTCGACGACAGTGGTGGCCTGACCAGCCAGTCCTCCTGCGCGGATTTCCGTCAGGCACCAAAGGAGGACCGGATGCGGGCGCTCCAGGCGATCGCACTGGCGCGGGGCGTTCCCGAGTTGGACAGCCCGTTCGGGCTGACCGCGGTCACCGAGGCATGTGCCGCCCAGCCGGAGCGGCGTGTCGGCGACGTGATCGCCAGTTTCCGCGACTGACCCCCCGTACGCGTGCGGCCGGCACCCTGTCGGGCACCGGCCGCTCGCGTTGTCGGTCAGGCGGCCTGGAGGCCCTCCGCACGGGCCAGCTCGCGAAGCCGGCCAAGCGCCTGGATCTCCAGTTGGCGGATCCGCTCACGGGAGAGCGAGAACCGCGAGGCGACCTCGGTGAGCGAGTGCTCGCGACCGTCCTCCAGCCCGTACCGGGCCCGCATGATGCCCGCCGAACGGTCGTCGAGGTGGTTGAGCAGCCCTTCGATCCGCTGCCGCTCCAGTGCGGTCAGCACGATCTCCTCGGGCGACGGGGCGTCGCTGTCGGCGACCAGGTCACCGAGGTTGGTGTCGCCGTCGTCGCCGACCGGGGTGTCCAACGACACCGTGTCCTGCGACCAGCGCACCAGTTCGTGCACGCGCTCCACGGTGACGCCCAGCGCTGCCGCGATCTGCTCCGGCTCGGGGTCGGAGCCCAGCTCACGGGTGAGCTGACGCGCCACGTTGCGCATCCGGTTGACGTCCTCGACCAGGTGCACGGGGAGCCGTACGGTCCGCTCCTGCTGGGCGATCGCCCGGCTGATCGCCTGACGGATCCACCAGGTGGCGTACGTCGAGAACTTGTATCCCCGCTCGTAGTCGAACTTCTCCACCGCCCGCACGAGGCCGGTGTTGCCCTCCTGGATCAGGTCGAGCATCGGCATCCCGGAGCGTACGTAACGACGGGCGATCGAGACCACCAGTCGCAGGTTCGCCCGGATGAACAGGTCCTTTGCCCGCTCCCCCTCGACCACCAGGCGCTCAAGCTCCTCGCGACCGACGCCGGCCGGAACCTGCTCGGTGTCGAGCAGGTGTTCCGCGTAGAGGCCCGCCTCGATCGACTTCGAGAGGTCGACCTCCTTGGCCGCGTCGAGCAGCGGTGTGCGCGAGATTTCGTGCAGGTAGACGCCGACCAGGTCGCGCTCCTCGGCAACCTCGTCGGTACGCATCACGATGCTCTTCTCCACGTCGCTCACGGTCCCCTCGTCTGCCCCGGTTGCCCGGTTACCTGCCATCCCCACGTTCATCAGCCCTCCCCCGTAACCCCTGCTGTGCCCTGTGGCGCTGACACCTACACAACAGTTGAAACGCGTTGGGGATTCCATCTCGTGGGTCGAAAGTGTCACGAATGCCTGAGTAGTTCCTGTGAGCACGATCGAAGCTTGCTGTCAGGAGGCCCGTTTCACCGCCCAAAACCCGGTTCCGCGCTGATTCGCGGATCGGTGACGCAGCTCTTGAGCCTGCTAAATGGCAACACCGCGACATAACGACGCGCAGCGATCCGCATCACCGCTGGGCTGCGATCCTCGTCACTGCAACAACACGCGCCGGGATCCTGGTCGGTTCACCACGGTCCGGGAATACCCCTGTGAGTGGTGAACAATCCGGCCGGCCCGCAAAGTCCCCTTGATCAACAGATCCCGGTGGTCCGCGTACCGAGCGCCTCGGCTACGGCCGCCAGAGCCCGCCCGGCCCGTTTCCGGCCGCGGCTCGCCAACCCGACGAACAGGCAGTCGACGACGGTGAACTGGCCCAGGCGGCTGGCCGTCGCGCCCGTCCGGTACGTGGTCTCCCGCCCCGCCGTGAGCAGTACGACATCGGCCACCCCGGCGATCGGCGACCGGGGCAGGCTGGTCAGGGCGACGGTGGTCGCGCCCCGGTGCCGGGCCTGCTCCAGCACGGCCAGGGTCGCGGAACTCTGCCCGGAGTGCGAGATCCCCACCGCGACGTCACCCCGGCCGAGCAGCGCGGCCGAGGCCAACGCGGTCTGCCCGTCCGGGAAACAGGAGACCAGCCGGCCGATGCTGTGCAGCTTCCGCTGGAAGTCCAGGGCGGCGAGTCCGCTGGCACCGGCCCCGTGGACCTCGATCCGGCCGGCCCGTTGCAGGGCCGCGACGACCTGCTCGCAGACGACCGGATCGAGCCGCTCCGCGGTCTCCGTGACGGTTCGGGCGTCGTGGTAGGCGACGGTCGCGATGACCTGTGCCAGACCTGCGCCGGGCGGGATGTCCCCGGTGACCACCCGTCCGTCCGGTGGTTCTGTCCGCCTGGCCGCCTCGGCCGCCAGGCGGATACGCAGTTGCGGGTAACCCCTCAGCCCGACCGAGCGGCAGAACCGGACAACCGTCGCCTCCGAGGTCTCGGCCGAGGTGGCGAGATCGGTGATCGTACGGCGGGCGGCACCAGCCGGATCGGCCAGGACGAACCGGGCCACCCGTTGCTCGGCCGGTGAGAGGGACGGCAGCAGAGCACCGATCTGGATAATCAGCCCACCCGGCTCATGACCTGGGTAAACCTGCGCAATCTTCCCCACCAGCGAAAGCTACTGACGGGCGGCCCACTCCCGCAACACCTCCGCCTCCTGCACGGGCCGCAACCCGCCCACCTTCACCTCGTCGGGGCGTGTCCGGATCCACTCCAACGTCCTGGCAGCGGTCTGGGCGATCGGCCGGGTCCGCAGCCCCGCGGCCAGCGAGTCGGTCACGTCCCGGGCCAGGAAGCCGCCGTACTCGGGCAACGGCATCCAGAGTGGCAGGGACCTTTCCCCGGTCCAGGGCCGGATGTCCCGGGCGACGAGGAAGTCCTGCTCGACCCAGGTCAGCTCCGGGTCGGGCCGACCGACACCGGCGGCGACCTCGGCCAGGAAACGGCTCCGGGGCAGCGGTGCGCTCATCCCGTCGAAGGTGCCGGCGAGGCCGTTCTCGGCCGCGTACAACAACCACTGGGCCAGGTCGTCGACGTCGACGAGTTGGACCTGGTCGTCCGGGGTTCCGGGAGCCAGCACCTCGCCGCCCCGAGCCAACCGGGCCACCCAGTACGGGAACCGGTCGCTCGGGTCCTCCGGCCCGACGATCAGGCCGGCCCGGCAGACGAAGGCCCGTTCCGGGCTGACGCCGTCGCGTACCGCGTCTTCGCAGGAGACCTTGCAGGGACCGTAGAACTCGGCGTGCTCCCCGACCGGGTTGTCGACCTCGACCGGGGCGGGGGCGGTGAGCTTCGCCGTGGCGGCCCGCTGACCCGGGGTGGCGTTGTCCGCGTAGACCGAGCAGGTGGAGACGTACGACCAGTGACCGGCCCGGTCGGCCAGGGCGGCCACCGCGTGCCGGGCGTGGCTCGGCCGCCGGGTCACGTCGACCACCGCGTCGAACCGCTCACCGTCCAGAGCGGACAGATCCCCCGGGGCGTCGCGGTCCACCTGGACGAATCTGGCCCCCGCCACCGGCTCGCCGGAGACGCCACGGGCGGCGCAGGTGACGTGGTGGCCGGAGGCGACGGCGAGCCGGGCGACCGCGCGGCCAAGGAAGACGGTGCCACCGAGAATGAGAAGGCGCATGCCACTGATCCTGCTGCCGGCCCGGCTCGATCAGCCAGCCCCGTCTGCCGACAGCAGAACCGCTACGCGTTGCGCGCAACCCGACAGATGGGTCAGCCGATCGAGCCGACGGCCCGGCCCAGCACCACCGGAGGCTGCGGGGACGCCACCGGTGGCGGTGCCGGCACCGGGGCCGGCGACGGCTCGGGCGACCTGACCGTCGGCGGCGGCCCCGGTGTGAGCCAGGGCCGCAGGTAGACGGCGATCTGGGCGGTCACCTCGTCCGGAGGACGGTTGGCGTCGATCACCACGAAGGTGGCGTACTCCGGCAGGGAACGGTAGGCGGCGTCGGCCGCGACGAGGTACTCCATGCTCTCGTGGTCGGTGCCCCGGATGCCGATCCGCCGGTACGCCTCGGCCGGCTCGACCGAGAGCAGGAAGGTCACCTCGGGCTCGGGAAAGAACCGGTAGAAGAAACGGGCCAGCCGTTCTCCGCGGCTGCTGCCGCTGTGTACCCGGACGCTGGCGTACTGGTCGACCGCATAGCGGTCCATCACCGCCAGCCGGCGACGTACGGCGGAGCGGAGCAGCGCGCGGACGATCGCCAGCCCGCGCAGTATCGATTCGACGATCAGCAATCCGGTGGGGCCGAGCAGCCGCACGGCGTCCGGGCGCCCGAGTCGCCGGGCGGCTCGGCCGAACCAGCGCCGACCGCCGGCATTGCGCCAGTAGGTGGAGTGCACACCCGCCCGGTTGAGTGCGACGGCGAGCCGGTGTGCTTGGGTGGTCTTACCTGAGCCATCGATGCCGACAAGCGCGACGACGCGGAGTCGCCCCCTGCCGACCGTTTCACGGTGCCGATCCTGCGCAGATGGGGCCACGCTCAGCAACGGTACCGGGCGTTCGCACTCCTCGATGCATTTCATAATCGTATGGGGTGAATTTCCGGAAAAGGCGTGCGGCTTTTGGGCAATAATGGGGCCATTGCCGGACGGGGTGGATCTCGACCGGCGCGCCGTCCCAGGTGTGAAGGAGCAGGGTGCGGGGTACCGACAAATCTGCACCCAACCGACCAGATGCCCGCCACAACCCACCACGGGAGCTGTCATGGATCACCGCGGGGACGAGGGCTTGCTGCACACCCTCAAGCGGGTCGCCGCCGTCCTCAAACAATCCGAGATTCCCTTCGCCCTGGGCGGAAGTTTCGCCGTATACGCCCACGGCGGCCATTCGAGCGACCACGACGTCGACTTCCTGCTCCGGGAGGAAGACACCGAACGTGCCCTGGAGGTTCTGGTGGCGGAGGGTTTCGTCGCCGAACGCCCACCGGAGGACTGGCTGGTCAAGGTCTACGACGACGGCCGGCTGGTCGACCTGATCCACCGCCCGATCGAAACCCCCGTCACCGACGACACCCTGGCCGACACCGTGGTCCGCCCGGTCGACGCGATCCACATGCCGGTGCTCACCGCGACCCGCCTGATGGTGCACAAGCTGCTCAGCTTCTCCCAGCACTACTGCGACTTCGCCCGTGGGCTGCCACTGGCCCGCTCCCTGCGCGAGCAGATCGACTGGGCACGGGTCCGCGAGGAGACAGGGCACTCGCCGTACGCCGAAGCGTTCCTGATCCTGCTGAACCGGCTCGACGTCGTACCCGCGACCGACACGGCGGCCACGACCACGGCAGCCGACATCGAGGCCACGCGGGCCGAGAAGGAGGTGCTGGCATGACCGAACACGACCGGGTCGCCGTCGAGCGGCCCGACGACTACCTGGAAGCAGCCGTGCAACGGCTGTTGACCGAGAACGCCGACATCGCCGAACAGGGCATCAACGTGGTCCGCCGGGACCAGTCACTGGTGCTCTACGGCGAGGTGGAGAGCCAGCAGCGACGCGAGGAGATCCTGCGCCGGGTCGCCGAGGCGTACCCGGACCTGCCCCTGAAGGTCGACATCGGACTCATCCGCGCGCAGGCCCCGACCGAGGTGGAGGAACTGCCGTGAGGGAGGCGACATGGTGATCCGGATCGCCGCCGTCGGCGACGTACACCTCGACGAGGACGTGGTCGGCCGGTTCCGGCCGGCACTCGACCAGATCGCCGAGTACGCCGACGTACTGCTGCTCGCCGGGGATCTGACCCGGCACGGCTCCGAGTCCGAGGCGCGCTGCGTGGCCACCGAGTTCGGGGGGCTGGACGTGCCGGTGGTGACCGTGCTGGGCAACCACGACCACCACTGCGACCAGGTGCCGCAGGTGGTACGGGTGCTCGAGGATGCCGGCATCACCGTGCTGGAGGGCACCGGTGTGGTGCTGAAATGCGGCGAGCATCGGCTCGGCATCGCCGGCGCCAAGGGCTTCGGCGGCGGATTCGCCGGCCGGTGTGCGAGCGAGTTCGGTGAGCCGGAGATGAAGGCGTTCATCCGGACCACCACCTCGGTCGCGGACCGACTCGGCACCGCGCTGCGGGAGCTGGAGGCGGACGTACGGGTGGCGCTGACCCACTACGCGCCGGTGCCGGACACCCTGGCCGGTGAACCGTTGGAGATCTACCCCTTCCTCGGCTCCTATCTGCTCGGTGAGGCCATCGACTCGGCGCCGACGGCGCTCGCGATCCACGGCCACGCCCACCACGGCACGGAGCGCGGCACCACGCCCGGCGGGGTACGCGTACGCAACGTCGCGCACCCGGTGATCAAGCAGGCGTACAGCGTGTTCCACCTCTCGGAGGAGGCGGATCGGGCCAAGGTTTCCACGGAAATCGGGTCGGGTATTGACCGGTCATGGACCTGATTCTTTGGATTCTCGCAGTCGTACTGGTGGTCTCCGGCGTGCTCGCACTGTTCCGGCGGCAACTGCTCTGGGGCATCGTCCTCATCATCATCGGGCTGCTGGTGGGCCCGGGCGGGGTCAGCATCTTCAACTAGCGGCTTGATCCCGTATCCCCTCGATCCGATCCCTCCCCCCTCCCCGGAAGACCTCCCCCTTCCCCCTCCTCTCCTCCCGTTCCGAAGCGTTCCCTTCGACCCGCCGGGGTCGTCGTACCGGGTTCTCGTCCTCCCCGACGGAGGCCCGGTGCGGCGACCCCGGTGTCGTACCCGGCGGCTGTCGTACCCGCCGCAGACGACATTCCGGCCGCTCGATCGCTGAATCACGCAAGATCCACTATGTGGAACAGGGGCAATCGTCCCGCCCCACGTCGGAACGGCTGCCGGTAAACGAGCAGGTTTCCGAATCGTTACGGGCTCGTGCCACAGGAGGGGTGGACGGCTCCACCTGCAAGCGCTTACATATGGGCACGCCCATCGGGGCCGGCGTCACCGACGGGACACCCCGACGACCGCCGGCGAAGGAAGGAGGACGGCATGGCGGTCTTCACCAGACCACGCCAGGCCCTCGTGATCGCCAGCGCGCTCGCGCTGACCTTCAGCGCCACCGCCTGCTCGTCGAGTGGCAGCGACACCAACAGCAACGCGGACTCCCCGGAGTGCGCCGCCTACGAGGCATACCAGGGCAGTGACGGCGAGAAGGTCAGCATCTACGCGTCGATCCGCGACGCCGAGGCCGACATCCTGCAGGACTCCTGGTCGCAGTTCGAGAAGTGCACCGGGATCGAGATCGACTACGAGGGCAGCGGCGAGTTCGAGGCCCAGTTGCAGGTACGGGTGGACGGCGGCGACGCCCCGGACATCACCTTCATCCCGCAGCCCGGCCTGCTCGCCCGGTTCGCCGCGGCCGGCAAGCTCAAGGCGGCGTCGGCCGAGACCAAGACGATGGCCGAGAAGAACTTCTCGCCGGACTGGCTGAAGTACTCCACCGTCGGTGGCACCTTCTACGGGGCGCCGCTCGGCTCCAACGTGAAGTCCTTCGTCTGGTACTCCCCCAAGACATTCAAGGAAAAGGGTTGGCAGGTCCCGACGACCTGGGCCGACCTGCTCACGCTGAGCGAGAAGATCGCCGCCAGCGGCGAGAAGCCGTGGTGCGCCGGGATCGAGTCCGGTGACGCCACCGGCTGGCCGGCAACCGACTGGATCGAAGACCTGATGCTTCGTACGGTCACGCCGGAGGTCTACGACCAGTGGACCACCCACGGGATCGCGTTCAACGACCCTCGGGTCGTCAGCGCGCTCGGTGAGGCCGGCAAGATCCTGAAGAACCCGAAGTACGTCAACGGCGGCTACGGCGACGTCAAGAGCATCGCGGCCACCTCCTTCCAGGAAGCCGGCCTGCCGATCCTCCAGGGCAAGTGCGCACTGCACCGCCAGGCGTCGTTCTACGCCAACAACTGGCCGGCGGGTACCAAGGTGGCCGAGGACGGCGACGTGTACGCCTTCTACTTCCCGGCGGTCGACCCGGCGAAGGGCAAGCCGGTGCTGGGTGGTGGCGAGTTCGCCGTCGCCTTCGCCGACCGGCCCGAGGTGCAGAAGGTGCAGACCTACCTCGCCTCCGCCGAGTACGCCAACGGCCGCGCCAAGCTCGGCAACAACGTCTCCGCGAACAAGGGCCTGGACGTCAACAACGTCCCGAACCCGATCGACAAGCTCTCCGTGGAGATCCTCCAGGACCCGAACACCGTCTTCCGCTTCGACGGCTCGGACCTGATGCCGGCGGCCGTCGGCGCGGGCACGTTCTGGAAGGGCATGATCGAGTGGATCAACGGTAAGGACACCGCTGCCACTCTCGACCAGATCGAGAGCACCTGGCCGAAATGAGTTCACCCGGTGGTCCGGTCCGGCGTCCCGGGCCGGACCACCGGTTCGTCTAGTGGCCCCGGGGAGGGCGGATGAACTTCGACTTCGCGGACGAGGCACCGAAGCTCGTCATGCTGCTGTACGGGCTGGTGGCTTTCGTCGTCGTGGTCGGCGGCCTGCTGCTCCTGCTCGATGTCGTACCGAACTGGTTCGCCCGCCGGCGTGAGGCCCGGCTGGTCGCCGTCACGGCCGGCGGTGGTCCGCAGGCCGGCGCCGTCCGAGCCCGGCGCCCCAAACGCGCCGAAGGACTCTTCGGCCTCTTCTTCCTGCTCCCCACCGTGCTGCTGCTCCTGGTCGGCCTGGTCATCCCGGCGATCCGGACCGTGGTGCTCTCCTTCATGGACGGTGGCAGCGACGCCTGGGTCGGGCTGCGCAACTACGGCTGGCTGTTCAGCCAGGACGAGATCGTCCGCGTCCTGGTCAACACGCTGATCTGGGTCATCCTGGTGCCGCTGCTGGCCACCACCACCGGCCTGCTCTACGCCGTCATGGTGGACAAGGCCCGGTTCGAGGCGGTCGCCAAGTCACTGATCTTCCTGCCGATGGCGATCTCGTTCGTCGGCGCCAGCATCATCTGGCGGTTCGTCTACGCCTACCGGGGTGAGGGACAGGAGCAGATCGGTCTGCTCAACCAGGTGGTGGTCTGGTTCGGCGGCGAACCCCGGCAGTGGCTGCAGGAGCCGCCGCTGAACACACTGCTGCTGATCGTCATCCTGATCTGGATCCAGGCCGGCTTCGCCATGGTGGTGCTCTCCGCCGCGATCAAGGCGATCCCGGGCGACATCGTCGAGGCCGCGCGGCTGGACGGGGTCACCCCGTGGCAGATGTTCTGGCAGGTGACGCTCCCGAGCATCCGGCCGGCGCTGATCGTCGTCGTGGTGACCATCTCGATCGGCACACTCAAGGTCTTCGACATCGTCCGGACCGCCACCAACGGCAACTTCGACACCAACGTGATCGCCAGCGAGATGTACAACCAGGCGTTCCGCTACGGCGAGACCGGCCAGGGCTCGGCACTCGCGGTCTTCCTCTTCGTCCTGGTGATCCCGATCGTGATCTACCAGATCCGCAACCTGCGCAAGCAGCGGGAGGTATGACATGACCACCGCCGTCCCCGTACGCGCCGGCACCGCCGCCTCCGCGACCGACCAACCGACCACCGTCGGCGGCCGGGTACGCAAGCGGCTGAACAGCCGAACCGCGACCGTGGTCTCGATCGTCATCGCGGTGGTCTGGACGCTGCCCACCTTCGGCCTGTTCATCTCCTCCTTCCGGCCCGAGGACCAGATCAAGACCACCGGCTGGTGGACCTTCTTCAGCGACCCGCAGTTCACCTTCGAGAACTACCAACAGGTGCTCTTCGGTCGCTCGTCCTCCTCCGGGCAGCTCGCCAGCTACTTCGTGAACTCAGTGGTGATCACCATTCCGTCGGTGCTCTTCCCACTGGCGTTCGCCGCGCTGGCCGCGTACGCGTTGGCCTGGATCAACTTCCGCGGCCGGGACTGGATCTACATCGGCATCTTCGCACTCCAGATCGTGCCGCTGCAGATGGCGCTGGTGCCGCTGCTCAGGTTCTTCTCCCAGGGCGTGAGCCTCGGCGGCGTCACCCTGATGCCGGCCTGGGACCTCGCCGACGAGCAGCGCTTCGTCCAGGTCTGGTTCGCCCACACCTGTTTCGCCCTACCACTCGCCATCTTCCTGCTGCACAACTTCGTCTCGCAGCTCCCCCGGGACCTGATGGAGGCAGCGCGGGTCGACGGTGCGACCCATCCGAAGATCTTCCGGACGATCGTGCTACCGCTGATCACCCCGGCGATCGCGGCCTTCGGCATCTTCCAGTTCCTCTGGGTCTGGAACGACCTGCTGGTCGCGCTGATCTTCGCGGGGGGCGGGGACGAGACCGCGCCGATGACGGTACGTCTGGCCGAGATGGCCGGCACCCGGGGCAGCGAGTGGCAGCGGCTCACCTCGGGAGCGTTCGTCTCGATCGTCGTACCGTTGATCGTCTTCCTCTCCCTACAGCGGTATTTCGTCCGTGGTCTGCTCGCCGGCAGCGTCAAGGGCTGAGCCCGGGGCGCCCGACGGAGGCCGCGGGGCCGCGAGGGTGGCGGCCTGACTGAGCGGAGCACGTAACACCGTGACCAAGATCGACGACGTCGCACGACTGGCGCGGGTCTCCACCGCCACGGTTTCCCGCGCGCTGCGCGGGCTGCCGACGGTGTCGGAGGCGACCCGCGCCCGCGTGCTCGCCGCCGCCGAACAACTCGGTTACACCGCCTCGCCCAGCGCCTCCCGACTCGCCGGTGGACGGACCGGAACGATCGCGGTGGTCGTCCCCCAGATCACCCGCTGGTTCTTCGGCACCGTGGTCGACGCGGCGGAGGAGACCCTGCGCGAAGCCGGGTACGACCTGCTGCTCTACAACCTCGGTGACCAGGAAAGCAACCGCCGGCAACTGTTCCACGCCACCAACCTGCAGAAACGGGCCGACGCGTTGATGCTGGTCTCCACCCCGCTCTCCAAAGCCGAGCTGGCCACCATCGCCCAGCTACGACTCCCCGGAGTGACGGTCAGCTCCGGCGCTGCCGTACCGGGATGGCCCAGCGTCCGGATCGACGACGTCGGCGCGGCCCGGACCGCCACCGCCCACCTGCTCTCGCTCGGCCACCGCCGGATCGCGCACCTGGCCGGTGACGCCTCCGCGGAACTCTCCTTCACCACCCACATCGACCGGCGACTCGGCTACCAGCAGGCGTTGCTCGCCGCCGGACAGACCCCCGATCCTCGGCTGGAGGCCGAAGCCCAGTTCACCGTCGACGGTGGCAGCCAGGCCACACTCGACCTACTCGGCCGGGGCGAACCACCGACGGCGATCTTCGCGGCCTGCGACGAGATGGCGATGGGTGCGATGTCCACGCTCCGCTCGGCCGGCCTCCGGGTGCCGCAGGACGTCAGCGTCATCGGACTGGACGACCACGACCTCGCCGCCGCCGTCGGGCTGACCACAGTCGCCCAGCCGGCCGCCGCCCACGGCCGGCTCGCCGCCGGCCTGCTGCTCGACCCGTTGGCGGGACGCCCCCGGGCGACCTCGGCATCGATCGTCCTGCCCACCCAGCTCGTCGTACGAGAGTCGACCGGGCCGCCGCGCAGCGGGTGAGCCCGTCCCGCGCCCGAGGCTGGGCGGGTGAGCTCGTCGCCCGCCCGAGGCTGGGCGGGTGAGCCCGTCGCCCGCCCGAGGCTGGGCGGGTGAGCCCGTCGCCCGCCCAGCTCTGGGCAGAACAGCTACAACACCGGCAGACTGAGACAGAACGACGCAACACACCGGACCATGCCGGCCACCGGCCGGCTGCCGAGTACCAACCTGCCCGACACCCATGGGGAGTACGTCCTGAACAGCCAGCAGACTCCGTCCTCGATCACCGAACTGCCGCAGACCTCGGTTCCCCCGAACGACCAGCCGGAACCCGCGCAGTGGTGGCGCGAGGCGGTCATCTACCAGATCTACCCCCGCTCGTTCGCCGACGGCAACGGCGACGGCATCGGTGACCTCCCCGGCATCACCGCCCGCCTCGACCACCTCGTCGAACTCGGGGCCGACGCGATCTGGCTCTCCCCGTTCTACCCGTCGCCGCAGGCCGACGCCGGGTACGACGTCGCCGACTACCGCGGCGTCGACCCACTCTTCGGCCAACTCGCCGACGCCGACGCGCTGATCGGCGCCGCCCACACGCGCGGCCTGCGGGTCATCGTCGACCTGGTGCCGAACCACACCTCGGCCGCCCACCCCTGGTTCGGCGCCGCTCTGGCCGCCGCCCCCGGCAGCGCGGAACGGCAGCGGTACATCTTCCGCGACGGCCGGGGCACGACCGGCGAGGAACCGCCGAACGACTGGCAGAGCGTCTTCGGCGGGCCCGCCTGGACCCGGGTCACCACCCCGGACGGACAGCCGGGCCAGTGGTACCTGCACCTGTTCGACCCCGGGCAACCGGACCTGAACTGGGACCGCCCCGAGGTACGCGCCGAGTTCCTCGACATCCTGCGGTTCTGGCTCGACCGGGGGGTCGACGGTTTCCGGGTCGACGTCGCACACGGCCTGATCAAACAGGCCGACCTCGCCGACTGGAGCTACCCGCAGGAGCCCCTCTCCGGCGAGGGCACCGACCGACCGCGCCCACCGATGTGGGATCAGGACGGAGTGCACGACATCTACCGCGACTGGCGGGAGGTCCTCGACAGCTACCCGGGCGAGCGCATCCTGGTCGCCGAGGCGTGGGTGCAGCCCGCCGAGCGGCTGGCCGCGTACGTCCGCCCGGACGAGATGCACCAGGCGTTCAACTTCGAGTACCTGGAGGCGGCCTGGACCGCACCCGCCCAGTACGCGGTCATCACCCGTTCGCTGGAGGCGACGTCGGCGGTCGACGCACCCACCACCTGGGTGCTCTCCAACCACGACGTGATCCGGCACGCGTCCCGGCTCGGCCTGCCGGTCGGACAGACCCGGCCGAACGGGATCGGCGCCGACGACCCGCAGCCGGACGGCACACTCGGATTGCGCCGCGCCCGCGCCGCCAGCCTGCTGATGCTTGCCCTGCCCGGCTCGGCCTACCTCTACCAGGGCGAGGAACTGGGCCTGCCCGAGCACACCACGATGCCCGACGAGGCCCGACAGGACCCGACCTGGGAGCGGAGCGGGCACACCCGTCGGGGCCGGGACGGCTGCCGGGTGCCGATCCCGTGGGAGTCGAACGCGCCGTCGTACGGCTTCGGCCCCGCCGACCGGAGTTGGCTGCCACAGCCCGCCGTGTACGCCGAGTACGCGCTCGACCTGCAACGCGGGGTGGCCGGCTCGACGTACGAGCTGTACCGCACGGCACTGCGGCTGCGCCGTGAACACGGCCTGGGCCGAGGCAGTGTCTACTGGCTGACCAGCCAGGACGACGTGATCACCTTCCGCAACGGGGAGCTGACCGTACTGACCAACTTCGGTCCGGAGGCAGTGTCGCTGCCGGCCGGAGTCACCATCCTGGTCTCCAGCGCCCCACTCGACCCCGAGGACCACGTCCCCACCGACGTCACCGTCTGGTACCACGCCTGAGGGGTAAGGAAGGGCCCCTTGTTATCGCTTTTTGTAGAGGAAGGGGCCCTTCCTAACCGCCGTGGGCGCCCGAGGCCGTGGGAGCCCGAGGCCGTGGGCGTCAGCCGCCGTCGGCGCGGACCTCGTCGGCGCGGTGGTGCAGCAGCGTGTGCACGTTCTCGATGTCCCGAGGCGAGGTACGGGACGCCAGCCAGTACATGATCCCGGTGGGGATGAAGAAGAGCTGGAACGCGGCCAACCCCACGGCGAAGTTCAACGGCGGTGGGAAGGCCGTCCGCAACCCCTGGAAGGCCACCCCGACCAGCCCGTTGCCGGCAGCCCGACCGACCCCGTTGACCAGGTTGCCGAGACTGTAGACCGTGCCCCGGTGCTCGGGCGGGTTGACGTCGGCGATCAGGGCGAACCAGTTCGGTGAGTTCGCCGAGGTCAGGGCGAGCGCGAGCAACGCGGTGAGCAGACTGAAACCGACCGTCGGCTCGGTCAGCACACTGCCGAGTACCGCGCTGATCACCGTACCCGCGCCGGCGCCGTCCGGGACGTCGATCCGGATCGGAACGAAGAACAGGACCAGGTAGAACGGCACGGCCGCGAGGATGCCGACGGCCGCGACCAACGCCCGGCCCCGGGACGTACGCCGTTGCAGCGCGTCGCCGACGAGTCCACCGACGATGGAGAGCACTCCGCCGAGTTGGAACAGGGTGGCGAAGACGCTGCCCACGATGATGGCGGTGGCGGTGGAGAGGCCCTGGTCCTCGGCCCGCTCCTGGAACAGCACCGGCAGCCAGACCAGTGAGCCGAAGGCCGCCTGCGCGGTCAGCCCCTGCAGGATCAGCCAGAGGTTGGTCCGCCGCCCCACAATCACCGGCAGGTCGGCCCGGCTGATCCGGTAGTCGTACTCGTGCCCGGTGGCGAGCGCCCCGGCGAGTTCGGGTTCGCTCTGCCCGCGCTGGATGTCGTACGTGAACAGGTACGCGACCGTGGCGACCAGCCCCGCGACGCTGAGCACGAGGAATGGCAGCCGCCAGTCGGTCGAGCCGAGGATGCCGCCGAGTAGCGTGCCGGCGAGCGTACCGACGCCCTGGGAGAGGCCCCAGAAGCTCATCACCAGCCCCCGGCGGCGGGGCGAGATGAGGTCGGTGACGACCGAGAAGCCGACCGAACCGACGGCACCGAGGCCGATCGCCGCCACCGCCTGCGCGGCGAAGAACGCGGGCCAGCCGCCGGCCGTACCGAAGACATCCGGGTAGTTGCCGGCGGCGGCGCTGCCGGCCGTGCCCACCGCCCAGAGCAGGGTGCCGATCATCAGCAGCGGCTTCCGGTTGGTCCGGTCGCCGTAGTACGCCCAGCCGACCGCCGCGACCGCGCTGACCAGGAAGTTGACCGCGGTGACCAGCCCGATCGCCGACACGTTGACGTGCAGCGTGTCACTGATCGGCGAGTAGAGCGGCGGGACCAGGCCGATGGCCACGTTGTCCAGTGAGGCGAGTACGACGAAGACAACCACGCTGTAGATCCGGTGTATCGGGCCGCCGCCCCGGGCCACCCGTCCACCGCCGCTGGTCCTGGTCATCTCCGGCACCTGCACAGCATGCGGCAACGCCCCCGGGTGTCGTAACACCCGGGCCGGACGAACGGGTTCCGCGCCACGAGGATCCGAGACCGTGATTGCGTTCGGTCGGTAGGCAGCAGCCGGCTCGGTACCGGCGTTGTTGTCGACACGAAGTACAGGCACATAGATAGACGCTAATCTGGAACGGGAGTTCAGCGACTTCGTCGACGCGACTGCCGGACGATCACGCCGAACATCTCTTTGTCGGCCTCTCCACCGGCCTACCCGACACGGCCGCCTCGATCACCTTCTGAACGCCCACGGGTGTGAGGAGGGGCCCCTTCCTCTACAGAAAGCGATAACAAGGGGCCCTTCCTTACACCGGACGGTTGGTGAAGAGGTCACGGGCGGCGACGTACTGGTCCCGGATCTGTGGGGCGACGGGGGCGTCGTACTCCTGGGTGGAGCTGGCAGCCCAGGTGGGCGGGGTGTCGCCACCTAGGGCGACCCACGCGGCCTGGCGGGCGGCACCGTCGGCGACGTACTCGCCCGGGGCGGGGACCAGGACCGGGCAGCCGAAGACCTCGGGGGCGATCCGACGGACCGCCTCGGAGCGGGCACCGCCGCCGACCAGGATCACCCGGTTGACCGTGGCACCCTGGGCCACCATCGCGTCGAGCCCGTCGGCGAGCCCGCAGAGCATTCCTTCGATCGCGGCCCGCGCCAGGTGGGCCGGGGTGGAGGTACGCAGGGTGAGCCCGTGCACGGCACCGGTGGCGAGTGGGCGGTTCGGCGTCCGCTCCCCCTCCAGATACGGCACCAGCACCAGCCCGTCCGCCCCCGCCGGAGCCGAGAGCGCCAACCGGGCCAGTTCGTCGAGGTCGACCCCGAGCAGTTTCGCCGCCGCGTCCAGCACCCGCGCCGCGTTGAGCGTGGCGACCAGCGGGAGGAAGCGGCCGGTGGCGTCGGCGAACCCGGCCACCGCACCGGAGCTGTCCTGCGACGGTGTCTCGGCGACGCTGAACACGGTGCCCGAGGTGCCGATGGAGACGATCACGTCGCCGGGAAGCGCGCCCACGCCGAGCGCCGCGGCGGCGTTGTCGCCCGTGCCCGGGGCGAGTGGGGCGCCGTTGGCCAGTTCACCGGCCCGACCGGTCGGGTCGAGCACCACCGGAACCACCGGTCGCCGACCGAACGCCTGTTCCAGCAGGTCGAACCGGTATTCGCCGGTACGCGGGGACCAGTAGCCGGTGCCGCTCGCGTCCCCCCGGTCGGTGCGGAGCGTGTCCAGCCCGCTCGCACCGGCCAGCCGCCAGGTGAGCCAGTCGTGCGGCAGGCAGACCGCGGCGGTCCGTTCCGCCGACGCCGGTTCGTTCCGGGCCAGCCAGCGCAGCTTCGTCACGGTGAAGCTGGCCACCGGCACGCTCCCCACGGCTTCGGCCCACGCCTGCCGACCGGCAACGAGATCACCGACCCGGTCACCGGACTCACCCGTGCCGGTGGGACGGCCACTGACGCCCAGTTCCTCGATCAGCTCGGTGGCGGCACCGGCCGACCGGGTGTCGTTCCAGAGCAGGGCGGGCCGGACGACCGCGCCCCGCTCGTCGAGGCAGACCATGCCGTGCTGCTGGCCGGCGACCGAGGCGGCAACCACGTCCGCCAGGCCGCCGGCCTGCACCACGGCATCCTGCAACGCATCCCACCACGCCTGCGGATCCACCTCGGTGCCGACCGGGTGGGTGGCCCGCCCGGAGCGGACCAGCTCACCGGTTTCCGCGTCGCGGATCATCACCTTGCACGACTGGGTCGACGAGTCGACCCCGGCGACGAGCGCCATCTCCGGCCTCCGTGGCTGGCTGAGGGTGGGTGGTGGGTGAAGCTAGCGAACAGGGGTACGGCTACGGACGGCCCTACGGATCAACGGGCGCCGAGCAGGTGCTCGACGGCGAGTTGGTTGAGCCGTACGAAGCCGAAGCCCCGCGCCGACACCTCGGCGACGTCGAGGTCCTCGAAGGCAGTCCGGTCGGCGATCAGGTCGGCGTAGGTCTCGCCCTCGGCCACCGTCGGGGTGGAGAGTTCGCCGACCTTGCTGGCTGCCAGCGCTTCCTGCACCTCGGGGTCGGCCCGGAACGCCGCCGCCCGCTCCTTGAGCAGCAGGTAGGTGCGCATGTTCGCGGCGGCCGACGCCCAGACCCCGTCGAAGTTCTCGGTCCGGGACGGCTTGTAGTCGAAGTGCCGCGGTCCCTGGTAGGCCGGGGCGCCCTCCGGACCGCCGAACTCCAGCAGGTCGACCAGGGCGAACGAGTTCATCAGGTCGCCGTGACCGAAGACCAGGTCCTGGTCGTACTTGATGCCACGCTGGCCGTTGAGGTCAAGGTGGAAGAGCTTGCCGGCCCAGAGCGCCTGGGCGATGCCGTGCGCGTAGTTGAGGCCAGCCATCTGCTCGTGTCCGGTCTCCGGGTTGAGACCGACCAGCTCGGGGTGCTCCAGCTCGTTGATGAAGGCCAGGGCGTGCCCGACGGTGGGGAGCAGGATGTCGCCCCGGGGCTCGTTCGGCTTCGGCTCGATCGCGAACCGGATGTCGTAGCCCTTGTCGATGACGTACTGCGAGAGCAGGTTGACCGCCTCGCGGTAGCGGTCCAGGGCCGCGCGGATGTCCTTGGCGACGTCGTACTCGGAACCTTCCCGGCCGCCCCACATGACGAAGGTCTTGGCGCCGAGTTCGGCCGCGAGGTCGACGTTGCGCAGCACCTTGCGCAGGGCGAAGCGGCGTACGTCGCGGTCGTTGCTGGTGAACCCGCCGTCCTTGAAGATCGGGTGGGTGAAGAGGTTGGTGGTGACCATCGGCACCACCAGGCCGGTCTCGTCCAGCGCCTTGCGGAACCGGGAGATGTGGTGGTCCCGGGTCGGGTTGTCGGAGCCGAACGGGATCAGGTCGTCGTCGTGGAACGTGATGCCGTACGCGCCGAGTTCGGAGAGCTTGTGCACCGCCTCCACCGCGTCCAGCGGGGCGCGGGTGGCGTCACCGAACGGGTCGCGGGCCTCCCAGCCCACGGTCCAGAGGCCAAAGGAGAACTTGTCGGCGCGGGTCGGTTCGGCAGCCATCGATGACCTCCACGTAACATCCTTGATTTGTTTACCCGTTGAATTATTTGACCGGCCTATGGCATTGTCAAGACGTGACGCACTCCGGCACCGGGCAGGTGGGCACGGCGGGCACCGCCGTACGCCAGGCGAGCCTGCGTGAACACAACCTGGCCCTGGTCCTGCGGCACATCGCCGACGCCGAACGCCCGCCCTCGCGCGCCGACCTCGCCACCGCCACCGGACTCACCCGGGCCACCGTGTCCGCCCTGGTCGACGACCTGATCGGCGGGCACCTGCTGACCGAGGTGGACCCCGCTCCCCGGACCGGTGCCGGCCGCCCCGCCCTCGGCCTGGTCCTGGCCACCGACGGTCCGGCCGGACTCGGGCTGGAGATCAACGTCGACTACCTGGCCGCCTGCGTGGTCGACCTGACCGGCGCGGTCCGGCACCGGGCGATCCGCCGGGTCGACCTACGCCCGCTCCCGCCCGCCGAGGTCCTCGCCGACCTCGGCGACCTGGCCGCCACCGCACACGCCGAGGCGCAGCGACAACGCCTCGTGCTCGCCGGTACGGCGCTGGCCGTACCCGGGCTGGTCACCTCCACCGGCGTGGTACGACTGGCGCCGAACCTGGGCTGGCGCGACGTGGACCTGGTCGGCGCCCTCGAAGCCCACCCCGGCCTCGCCGGCCACCGTGCCGCCGGGCACTGGTTGACCGTGGACAACGAGGCCAACCTCGCCGCCCTCGGCGAACTGCACGCCGGTACGTCCGGCGAGGCCACCTTTCTCTACGTCTCCGGCGAGATCGGCATCGGAGCCGGCATCGTGCTGCACGGCACCCTGTTCCGGGGTGCCCGTGGCTGGAGCGGGGAACTCGGGCACCTGCCGGTCGACCCGGCTGGCCGGCCTTGCCGGTGCGGTGCCCAGGGCTGCCTGGAGCAGTACGCCGGCCAGGAGGCGATCCTGACCGGCGCCGGACTGGCCGGACTCGGGCAACCCGCCGACGCGGCCATCGCCCGGCTTGCCGAACTGGCCGGGGACGGGAACGCCGCCGCGATCGCCGCGCTCACCGGGGCGGCCAGCGCGCTCGGCGTGGCGATCGCCGGTGTGATCAACCTGCTGGACCTGGACACGGTCGTGCTCGGCGGGATCTACGCACCACTGGCGCAGTGGCTCCGCCCGCCCCTGGAGGCGGAGATCCGGCGACGGGTGCTCACCGCCGGCTGGTCACCGGTGACCGTACGGCCGTCGCTGCTCACCGGTGACGCCGCCGTGCTCGGCGCCGCCGGTTCGGTGGTCCGTGCCGTCCTCGCCCACCCCGCCCGCTGGTTGGCTCCGCCGGCCTGACCCCGGCTCGCGCCAGGGCCCGGCCGGCGGGTCAGTAGGCGCCCCGGCTGTTGATGACCGCGCCGAAGGTCTTCCAGAGGATGGTGAGGTCGGCGGCGAGGGACCAGTTCTCCACGTAGTAGAGGTCGAGCCGGATGCCGTCCTCCCAGGTGAGGTCGGAACGGCCGCTGACCTGCCAGAGCCCGGTCATGCCCGGCTTGACCAGCAGACGTCGGGCCACGTCCCCGTCGTAACGGGCCACCTCTGACGGCAGTGGAGGACGCGGGCCGACCAGGCTCATGTCGCCGAAGAGCACGTTGGCCAGTTGTGGCAGCTCGTCCAGGGACCACTTGCGGAGGAACTTGCCGACCCGGGTGACCCGTGGGTCGTCCCGCATCTTGAACATCAGGCCGTCGGTCTCGTTCCGCGCGGTCAGCTCGGCGAGGAGGGCGTCGGCGTTGGTCACCATGGTGCGGAACTTGTAGACGCCGAACTCGCGGCCACCCTGGCCGACCCGGATCTGCCGGAAGATCACCGGCCCCCGGCTGTCCAGCTTGATCGCCAGGGCCAGCACGGCCAGGATCGGCAGCGCCAGGGTGAGTGCGGCCAGGGCCGCGGCCCGATCCACAAAACCCTTAATGATCTTGCGTGCGCCGCGGAACTCGGGCGCCTCCACGTGGATCAGCGGCAGCCCCGCGACCGGTGTGGTGTGGATGCGGGGGCCGGCCACGTCGGTCAACGCCGGGGCCAGCACCAGGTCGATCCCGGTCCCCTCCAACTGCCACCCCAGCCGGCGCAACCGGGTGGCGGTGAGTTCGCTGGAGGCGGTGACGGCGACCGTGTCCGCCCCCGAGGCGATGGCGGCCTCGGCCACCCCGCGCAACGAGCCGACCACCGGTACGTCACCCAGCCGCTGCGGCACCGGCGCGAGCAGTGCGTCCGGGATGCACGCACCGACCACCTGGTAACCGGCGTGCGGCTCCCGGCGCAGGGTGTGCACGAGTTCCAGCACGTGCGGGGTGTCACCGACGACGAGCACCTGGCGGGCCCAGCCCGTCCCCCGGGCACGGGCCCGGTGCAGGTGCTTACGGGCGGCGAACCGGGCGACCACCAGACCGACCGTGCCGACCGCGAACGAGATACCGAGAAAACCACGGGAGACGCCCACGTCGGCGATGTAACCGGCGATCGCCACCCCACCGGCGAGCCGGAGACTGGCGGCGGTGACCCGGCGGTACTCGTCCGCGCCGTACCCGAGCACCCGGTCGTCGTAGCCACGCATGGCACGAAGCGAGAGCAACCAGACGAGCACCAGCGCCGGCGCGATGATCACGTACGAAATGTCGGAGCCGCGCGGATCGTCGCTGCCGAACCTGGCGAAGTAGCCGACGAGCACCGCGAAACCGAGAGCGAAGGTGTCGAAGATGACGGTGGTGCGGAGGTACGCCCGTTGCCGCGATCTGGTCGTGACAGCGGACGCCTCCGGTGGCAATTCCGGAGGCATCGTCGCGGAGCTCAGCAGTGTTGCCGACGTCACCCGGCCCTCCCCAGCTCACTCACGGAGAATCCCGGTTCAACCGCGCATCCTCCCCATCGGATCCGCGGTGCCGGGACACCTCGAACATCTTCACCTACGGATCCAATTACCGAGAGCTTCCGACAGATTACTGTCACTTCCCGGGGGGCCGGAGACCTGCCGGGCGTACCCTAACCCCCGACGTACGTCATCCGCCTCAGTGGATCGTGTGATGTCCGGCCGTACGGTGGGTGCTCTCCGGATGGCCGGCCGGCGATCAGCCGGCCAGCCATCCGGATTCAGTTCGAGGCCGGGCGCAGGGCGATGGCCTGCAGGAAGATGTCACCGATCTTGGCCGGGTCCTCGGTCACGAAGACCCCGCCGCCGGTCACCTTGGTAATCGCGTCCAACTCGCCCCGGTTGACCCCGTTACCGATACCGATGATCACCATCTGGATCGGCTTCTCCGGGTCGGCCGCCGCCTTCAGGTCGGCCAGCAACTTCGCCTGGGTGATGCCGTTCGCGTCCTCGTTCTCCCCGTCGGTCAGCATCACCACCGAGTTGACCCGGCCCGGCTCCCAGCCGTCCTGCACCGCCTTGTACGCCGCGAGCACCGTGTCGTAGAGGCCGGTGCTGCCATTCGGCTTCGGGGAGATACCGGCGAGCGCGCTCTTGAGCTGGCTGCGCTGGTTGGTCAGCGGGCCGATCGGGACGAGCTCCCGATAGTCCCGGGCACCGACCAGCTCGGTGGAGAAGATCCAGAGGCCGACCGCCCAGGACTCGTCGAAGAGGTCGAGGCCGCCCTGCGCCGCGGCCAGGGTGACCTGGGCCCGGGTCGCGTTGTTCGCCGTCGGCACCTTCTCCAGCATCGAGCCGGAGACGTCGATCACCGCGAGCATCCGCGACGGCAGGGTGATGGCGGTCCAGGTGGAGAGCGCCCGACTGAGCGCGGCCGGGTCGGCCCCACCCGCGGCGGTGCCACCCGCCGCCGCGGAACTGGAGGGAGTGCCCGCCGGGCTGGGCGCACCCTGGGGGGCGCTGAACCCCTCACCCCAGGTGCCGTCGGACGCCCGCAGGTTCTGCTTGGCGAGCCGGTCCCGGAAACTGCCCTCGGTGAGCACCTTGAACAGGCCCGCCGCCGCCGCCGACCGGGCCGGCTCGATGCCGGGCATGACCGCGTACGGGTAGTCCAGCGACATCGCCGCCGGTTCCACGTAGAGCGCGGCGAGCGGGATCGGCGGCTGCTTGGCGTTGTACTCCATGACGTCCTCCTCGCTCAGCGCGGCCGCACTGAGTGAGGAGGCGATCGACGCCGGGTCGGTTGCCCGGGGGAACTTGGCCAGCAGGTCCTGTCGTACGGCGGAGCGTCCGGTGGCCAGCGCCCGCAACGCCGAGGTGGTGGCCTGCCTACCCTGGGTGCCACCGGCCGCCCCGGCGGCGGCACCGAGCGCGAGCAGCCCGGAGAGTCCGGCCGCGTCGCGGGTCGGCTCGACGATCCCGGTCCGGAGCTTGGTCCCGGTGGTGACCTGCTTCAACAGGTCTCCCCAGGTGATCTTCTTCTCCGGCCAGCCGACCGAGGCGGCGACCGGCTGCGGCATGGCGACGACGACCGGGCTGCGGGCGATCGAGGCGTTGTTGGTCGGTGCGAAGCCGGCGGCCTCGGAGCTCAACCGCAGCAGCCAACTGCTGGAGTCGGGCAGCCAGACGTCGGGGGTCACCGAGGCGCCGGGCGCCTGCCCCACCCCGGAGAGCGACACCCCGTGCTGGCCGGCGAGAACGGCCGCCACATCGACCGGGTCGCTCGCGGTGACGTCGACCGCGACACAGACACCCTCGGCGGCGGCACCGTTCTCGGACCACTGGGCGGCGGCGGCCTGCACGGCCGGCGCGATCTCGGGAGCGGCGGCGACGGTCAGCCGGAGCTGGCCGGCACAGGCCGGCTCGGCAAGCCTCTGGTAGCCGAACCACGCTCCCGCCACGACAAGGACAAGCGCCATCGCCGCTGCGATGGCGCCTGCTCCACGAATACTGCTACGCATACGATGGCGGCCCGACACGTTGACCATCTTGCGTAATGATTCCGCATAATGCCAGTCGCGTCAGGCCGGAAGTTACTCATGAGATACGGATCGCCGTTCAAATTTCACTGCCTGTAGTTGATCGACGGCAAACGGTCCCCTAATCCGCCCACCAGAGCAGCTTTCGCGCTCATGCTTTCCAACAGACCATGTCGCGCATTTGACAGCTTCCACCAGATATTCATTTATGCTGGTAAAAATTATCATCATCAGTTGACGTGCTCAGCGGATCGCTTCCACCGGCAGGGCCACCGGTCCCAGCACACAGGTGGGACTCGGCACCGCAACCGAACCGGCCGGCTCGGGCACCCCGGCCGTCGGGTCGACGACGAACACACTCACCACATTGGACCGTTCGTCGGCGACGTAGAGGTGCGCCCCGATCAATGCGAAATGCCTCGGCCAGGTGCCGCCGGTGGCCACCTCGGTCACGTAACGCGGCACCTCGGCATCGAGCGCGAACACTGAGATCGTGCCCACGCCACGGTTCCCGAGATACAGGAAACGGCCGTCCGGCCGTACCGCGATCTCGGAAGGCTGCACGAGCCCGTGCCGCGCACTCGCCGCGACCCGGCCGCGTTCGCGCAGCGGACCCCCAGTCTCCCGGCTGTACGCCACGACGGTCGCGTCCAGCTCTCCGGCCAGGTAGAAACGGTGACCGTCCGGGTGGCGGGCCAGGTGTCGGGGCCCGGTCCCGGGCCGGGTACGGGTCATCGGCTCCCGGGGCAGCAACCGCCCCCGCGAACCGTCCAGGTCGTACCGGTAGACGGTGTCGGTGCCCAGGTCCACGGCAAGCAGTTCACCGCCCACCGGATCGGGCGAGACCATGTGCGCGTGCGCCCGCTCCTGCCGCTCCGGATCGGGACCATGTCCGTCGTGCACCCGCAGGTCGGTCCGCTCTCCCGGCACCCCGGCCGAATCCAACGGATGTACGGACACACTTCCGCTGCCGTAGTTGGCGACGAAGAGGTAGCCGCCGTCAGGCGCGACCGCCAGGTGGCACGGGCTGTCGCCCCCGGTGGACCAGCTTCCCAGCGGGCGCAGACCGGGCTGCGTCGGACCCTCGGCGTCGATCGCCCAGGCACTGACCGTCCCCTCGGCCAACTCGTTGACCCCGTACAACACGGGCAGACTCGGGTGCCGCACCAGGAATGAGGGTGACTCGGTGGGCGCGACCGTGCCGAGCGGGTCGAGCGCGCCGGTGACCGGGTCCCGGCGTACCGCGACGATGCCCTCTCCTCGCCCCCCGGCCTCGGCGGTGTAACAACCGACGTACAGGATCTCGCCGCCGTCGACCATCCACCCGCTCCATCCGCCGCCGGGCGGCCCCACGTCCGCCACCTCCGCTTGATCCAACCAGAGCCACCCCACTTCGTGGAGTAAGGAAGGGCCCCTTGTTATCGCCTAGGCGATAACAAGGGGCCCTTCCTTACTGGAGGGTGATCCTATAGGATCTTCGATCGTGATGGACGGGGTACGGCCCGCGCGACGGACAACGCTCGCCGACGACGTGTACGAGTCGGTGCGTACGTTGGTGATGGATCATGCCGTGGCGCCCGGCGAACGGATCAACATCGACGCCCTGGCCCGACAGTTGGAAGTCTCCCCCACCCCGGTCCGGGAGGCGCTCGCCCGGCTCGAATCCGACGGGCTGGTCCGCAAGCGGGCGCTCGCCGGCTACACCGCCACCCCACTGCTGACCCGGGCCGAGTTCGACGAACTCGTCGAGATGCGACTCATCCTGGAACCGCTCGCAGCCGTACGGGCCACCCTCCGGATCGCCGACGAGACTCCCGCCGTACGGCACGACCAGGCGAGCACCGACGAGGCCGAACCGACCCACCCGCTCGTCCGGCTCCGCTCCGCAGCCGACCTGCCCGGCCCGGCACCGGGAAGCGAGGGCTTCGCGGCCATCGCCGAGTTCACCAACACCGACGCGCGGTTCCACCACCTGATCGCGGAGCACGCCGGCAACCGACTGCTGTACGACGCGATCGTCCGACTCCGGTCCCACCTGCACCTGTTCCGGCTCTATTTCCCCACGACCCACCACGGGATCAGCGGGGAGGAACACCACCGGGTGGTGGACGCGATGGCGGCCGGCGACGCCGACGCGGCCGGCGACGCGATGCGGGCCCACCTGCTCGCCGCCCGGGACCGGCACCTGCCCTTCTTCGCGTAGACCTGACGATCCACGCCGAACTGCCACAACACGCGGACGTGCGACGAAAGGAGAATCCGTGCGCATCGCGCTCTTCGTGACCTGCGTCAACGACCTGGTCTTTCCCGGCACCGGACGGGCGGTGGTGGAGATCCTGGAACGGCTCGGCCACACCGTCGAGTTCCCGGCCGAACAGAGCTGCTGCGGGCAGATGCACGCCAACAGCGGTTACCGGGCCGAGGCGATGCCCCTGGTCCGCCGGTTCGTCGACACCTTCGCCGAGTACGAGGCGGTGGTGGCGCCCTCCGGGTCGTGCGTCGCGATGGTGCGGGAGTCCTACCCCCGGCTCGCCGCCGACGACCCGGTCCTGGCCGAACGGGTGGCCGAGCTGGCGCCGCGTACGTACGAACTCTCCGAACTGCTGGTCGACGTTCTCGGGGTGACCGACCTGGGTGCTTCCTTCCCGCACCGGGTCACCTACCACCCGACCTGCCATGGTCTGCGCATGCTCCGCCTCGGTGACCGGCCACTCCGACTGCTCCGGGCGGTCCGCGACCTCGAACTGGTCGAGTTGCCCGGAGCCGAGGAGTGCTGCGGGTTCGGCGGCACCTTCGCGGTCAAGAACGCCGGCGTCTCCGGCGCCATGCTGGCCGACAAGTGCGACGCCGTCTGCTCCACCGGCGCCCGCTTCGTCGCCGCCGCCGACAACTCCTGCCTGGCACACATCGGCGGTGGGCTGTCCCGCCGCGGCGGCCGAGCCGGCACCGGCGGCGACCAACCCGGGGTACGGGCGGTCCACTACGCGGAGATCCTGGCCGGAACGGTACGGACACCGGCCTCGACAGTGGGAGGAAGCAAGTGACCGGCACCGGGAACATCGTCGCGCGGCAGCCGTTTCCGCAGGCCGCCAAGACCCGACTCGCCGATCCGCAGTTGCGCGGCAACCTGCGCCGAGCCACCCACACCATCCGCGACAAACGGCTGCGGGTGGTCGGCGAGGTGCCCGACTGGGAGGCGCTGCGGGTCTCCGGTGCGGCGGTCAAGGACGACGTCCTGGCCCGCCTCCCCGAACTGCTCGACCAGTTCGAGGCCGCGGCGACCGCCGCCGGGGCGACCGTGCACTGGGCCCGCGACGCCGAGGAGGCGTGCGCGGTGGTGACCCGGTTGGTACGGCAGACGGGTACCGACGAGGTGGTCAAAATCAAGTCGATGGCCACCCAGGAGATCGGGCTGAACGAGGCCCTGGAGGCAGCCGGCATCGCGGCGGTGGAGACCGACCTGGCCGAGTTGATCGTGCAGCTCGCCGACGACCAGCCCTCACACATCCTGGTGCCGGCGATCCACTACAACCGGCGGCAGATCCGGGACATCTTCGCCGAACGGATGCCCGGGGTGGACGTGTCAGCGCTCACCGACGAGCCGGCCGCACTCGCCGAGGCCGCCCGTCGGCACCTGCGGGCCAAGTTCCTCTCCGCCCGGGTCGCCATCTCCGGCGCGAACTTCGCGATCGCCGAGACCGGCACGCTGGTGGTGGTCGAGTCGGAGGGGAACGGGCGGATGTGCCTGACCCTGCCCGAGACGCTGATCTCGGTGGTGGGGATCGAGAAGCTGCTGCCGACCTTCGGTGACCTGGAGGTCTTCCTGCAACTGCTGCCCCGTTCGTCGACCGGTGAGCGGATGAACCCGTACACCTCGATGTGGACCGGGGTCAGCGACGGCGACGGTCCGCAGCAGATGCACATCGTGCTGGTCGACAACGGGCGTACGGAGACCCGGGCCGATCCGGTCGGGCGGCAGGCGTTGCGCTGCATCCGCTGCTCGGCCTGCCTGAACGTCTGCCCGGTCTACGAACGGGTCGGTGGGCACGCGTACGGCTCCGTCTACCCGGGTCCGATCGGCGCCATCCTGTCGCCGCAGATGACCGGCCCGGACGCGGGGGCGAACCGCACCCTGCCGTACGCCTCGACGCTCTGCGGCGCCTGCTTCGACGCCTGCCCGGTCCGGATCGACATCCCCGAGGTGCTGGTGCACCTGCGCCAACGCGGCGTCGACGCCCACCGGGGTCGGCCGTCGGCGGAGCGCGCGGCGATGGGGGCGATGTCCTGGGTGATGCGGGACCGGCGCCGGTACGCCTCGGCGCTGCGCGCGGCCCGGCGGGGGGCCGCCCCGCTGCGGCTCGGGGGCCGGCGGGACCACGTACGCCACCTGCCCTGGCCGCTCTCCGGCTGGACCGGCACCCGGGACGCCCCGCTGCCGGCGGCGCAGACCTTCCGGGAATGGTGGGCCGGCCGTGGCCGGGGATGACGTGGCCGGCCGACCGGTGGTCGGGGATGCCCGCAGGGCAGGTGGAGGGAGTGACATGACAGCACGCGAAGAGATCATGAGACGGCTTCGGGCGGTCCCTCCGATCTCCCCGGTCACCGTCCCCAGGGAGTACGACCGCGGCCCGATCGCCGCCGCTGCGGCACCGAACGAACCCGGGCCGGCCGGAGACGCGTCGGCCACGACGACGTCACACACGACCGAAGTGGGCAACACCGAAGCGAGCCCGCCGGAACTGATCGAACTGCTGGTGGACCGGCTGATCGACTACCGGGCCACGGTCACCCACTGTGATCCGTCCGGTCTGGCGGGGGCGCTGGCCGGGCTGCTCGACGACGTACCCGCCGTGGCCGTCCCACCGGGACTGCCGGCGGACTGGCTCTCCGCGTACCCGGGAACGGTCCGACGTGACGGCCCGCCGCACCCCCTGACGGTGGCCGACCTGGACGAGCCGGGGCTGGCCGTCGTCACCGGCTGTGCGGTGGCGGTCGCCCAGACCGGCACCCTGATTCTGGACACCGGCGCCGACCAGGGTCGTCGCCTGCTCACCCTGGTGCCCGACCACCACATCTGCGTGGTCCGCACCGACCAGGTTGTGGACCGGGTGCCGGAGGCGCTCCGCCGGCTCGCCGATCCGACCCGACCGGTGACCCTGGTCTCGGGACCGTCGGCGACCAGCGACATCGAACTGAACCGGGTGGAGGGGGTGCACGGGCCGCGACGACTGGACGTGCTGATCGTGGCCGGCTGACGCCGGACCGATCACCCGGGCCCCGACCGAGCCCACCACGAGGCCGGTTCCGGCCCCGGCCACCCGGTTCCGGTCCGCCGACGGTTGGCGGTCAGTTCGCCGAGGCCGGTACGCCGCGCCGCGCCGCCACGTGCTCGACCAGCCGGACCAGTACGCCCTTGCCCGACTGTCGGCTGCGCGCGTCGCAGAGGATGACCGGCACGTCGGGGTCGAGGTCCAGCGCCGACCGTACGGCGTCGGTGCTGAACTTCTGCGCCCCCTCGAAACAGTTGACCGCGACGACGAACGGGGTGCCCCGGCGCTCGAAGTAGTCCACCGACGGGAAACAGTCGGCGAGCCGTCGGGTGTCGGCCAGCACCACCGCGCCGAGCGCCCCGAAGGCCAACTCGTCCCAGAGGAACCAGAACCGGTCCTGGCCAGGGGTGCCGAAGAGGTACACCTGAAGGTCCTCGTTGATGGAGATCCGGCCGAAGTCCATCGCCACGGTCGTGGTGTTCTTCTCCTCGACCCCGGCCAGGTCGTCGGTGCCGACACCGGCGTCGGTCAGCACCTCCTCGGTCTGCAACGGCCTGATCTCGCTCACCGCACCGACGAGCGTGGTCTTGCCGGCCCCGAAGCCGCCAGCGATAAGGATCTTCAACGCGAGCGGGACCCGGTGCGCGGATCCGGGCCGGTCAGAGCGCACGGACCCCGGCCGGTCAGAGCGCACGGATCCGGGCCGGTCAGAGCGCACGGAGTCCATTGACCACCGCCTTGAGGATGTCGTCTTCCGGGAAACTCGGTTCCGACGAAGGTTCGTGCATCGCGATCAACTCGGCCGTGAGAAGGTCGGCGAGGAGCACCCGGACCACCCCGAGCGGCAGGTCGAGATAGGACGCGACCTCCGCCACCGAGATCGGTTCCTGACTCATCCGGAGGATGTGCCGATGTTCCGGCTGCAACCCCTCAGCCCGGCCGTCACCGCTGGCCACCGCCGCCACCACGAACGCGACCAGGTCGAAGCCGCCGACCGCCGGACGTACCCGGCCGCCGGTCATCATGTACGGCCGGACCACCGGCCCCGCGTCGAGATCCAGCCAGTCGTGCTCCGGTCCGGGCATCTCGTCATCGCGCATCGGCACTCACCCCGCTGGCCCGGCTCGGCGTACTCAGGTAGTCGCCGACCCGGGTCACCAGCATCGCCATCTCGTACGCGATCAGGCCGATGTCGGAGTCGGCGGTGCAGAGCACGGCCAGGCAGGCCCCCTGCCCGGCGGCGGTGACAAAGAGGAACGCGGATTCCATTTCGACCACCGTCTGCCGCACCGGCCCGGCGGCGAACTGCCGGCTGGCCCCCTTCGCCAGGCTCTGGAAGCCGGCCGCCATCGCGGAGAGGTGTTCGGCGTCCTCCTGGTCCAGATCCCGGGAGGCGGCCATCAACAGCCCGTCCGCGGAGAGCACCACAGCCTGTTCCGCGGTCGGTACGCGCTCCACGAGGTCGTCAAGGAGCCAGGCGAGATCGGCCGGCCTCGTCAGGTGCACCACTACGCGTCCCTTCCCGTTTCGGTGGAGCCCGGGTCGACGACCGGGGCCTCGACTGAGCTGGCCGGTGCGCTGTCCACCGGGGCATTCTCGGCACCAGCGGCCGTGGACGCGGTGCCCCCCGCCGTCGCGGGTGTCGCGCTGCCCGTCGCGGGTGTCGCGCTGGTGGCGGCGGGGGTCGGCGGGACGGCCGCGTCCCGACGGCCGCGGGCGGTGCCGGCCTGCATCGCCGACATCATCGCCCGGACCTCCTCCGGGGTGCGGTCGGCGCGTTTCACCCGTTCACTGGCGGTGGCACCGACACGGCTGGGCGGATCGGCCATTCCCGTCGCCGGCTCCCGCAACTGGGGTGCCAGGCTGGTCTGACGAATCCGGCGGGGCAGTCCGTCCACACCGACCGGTGCGGCGGCCCGCTCTTGTGCGACCGGTCCGACCGGTCCGGTGCCCCGTTCGGCGGTCGGGGCGGCGGTTCCGGTCGCCCGGCCCCGGCTGGCCGAAAGACCCGGCTCGGTGGTGGCGTTCGGTTCGGTCGGTGCACCCGGCTCGGTGGTGGCAGCCGGCTCAGTTGTGGCAGCCGGCTCGGTCGGTGCCGTGACCGGCTCCGGTGCGGGCGGCACGCGCAGCGACGGTATGGGAGGTACGACCGGGGGCTTGGGTTCCTCGGGTTCGAGCCGGTTCGGAACCGCGGTGAGCCGGCCCAGGGTACGGGCCCGGCGCGCGGGCGCGTCCGCTCCGCCCCGTGGTCCGGCACCGGCGCGTCCGAGCGAGCCGGACCGCTGTCCGGGGCCGCCTCGGGGTGTCGTGAGGACGCCCGACAGGGTGCCCGGCTCCGGTGCCGCTGTGGACGGATCCGAGGCGGATTCCGTACCGAGTTGCGCGACCGGGACGGGACGGTTCGGTGTGCCGGGGTCGGCCGAGCGGCCGGGCAACGCGAGCGGGCCGTTGCCGGGCGCCACCAGCTCACCCGGGATCAACGCCACCGCGGTCACCCCGCCGTAGGGCGACGGTCGCAGCTGTACCCGTACCCCGTGCCGGGCACCGAGCTGGGCCACCACGAACAGGCCCAGTCGGGCACTGTTCACCGGGTCGAACTCGGGCGGGTCGGCCAGCCGCCGGTTCGCCGCCTCGAACGCCTCGGGCGTCATACCCAGGCCACGGTCCTCGACCTCGATCGCGTACCCGTTCGGCACCAGCTGGCCGGTGACCCGTACCCGGGTGTGCGGCGGCGAGAACGAGGTCGCGTTCTCGATCAGCTCGGCGAGCAGGTGGATGACGTCACCGACCGCCGGGCCGAGGGTCGACCCCGGTTGTACGGCGCCGACGTCGACCCGGGCGTAGTCCTCCACCTCGGAGATGGCGCCCCGCATCACGTCGATCATCGCCACCGGGTTGCGCCAGCCCCGGCCGGGTGCCGCACCGGCGAGGATGACCAGGTCCTCCGCGTGGCGGCGCATCCGGGTGGCGAGATGGTCGACCCGGAAGAGGTCCTCCAGCTCCTCCGGCGCGGTGACCCGCCGTTCCATCCGGTCCAGGAGCGCGAGCTGCCGGTGCAGCAGGGTCTGACTGCGCCGGGCGATGTTGAGGAAGACCTCGTTGAGTCCGCGCCGGAGCGTCGCCTCGTCGACGGCGGAACGTACGGCGCTGCGTTGCACCTCGCTGAACGCGTGCCCGAGCTGCCCGATCTCGTCCCGCCCGTACTCCAGCTCCGGGGACTCCTTGGCGACGTCGACCTCCTCGCCCCGGCGCAACCGGCCGACGACGTCGGGCAGCCGGGTACTGGCGAGTTCCAGCGCGGCCGTACGTAGGCCGCTCAGCCGACCGATCAGCGATCGGCCCACCCGGATGGCGAGGAACATGGAGAGGATGACGGCAGCCAGGCCGAGCAGGCCGGCGAGTCCGAGCCGGACCAGGATCCCGGCCGCCACCGGTGTGGTCCGTTCGGTGAGCGAGTCCGCCGCGGCGAGTTCGAAGTCGTGCAGTTGCCGCTGGGTGGAGTCGTAGCTGGTTCGCCAGGCGTCGGCGGCGATCGGCGGCGCGGCACCGTTGCGGCCCTTGGCGACCAGGTCGGCGAGCATGGCCCGGACCCGGACGAAGTCGTCCCCGTCGATCATCCGCTGGTACGCGGCCCGATCGTCGGCCGACAGGTCGGCGACCGCCTCCTCGTAGAGGAACCCCTGGGTGCCGATGGCCTGCACGATCTGGGCGTACTCGCCGTCGGCGAACCGGCCCGAGGTGAAGGCTCCGGCGAGTACGGCGTCGGCCTGGTCGAGCACCTCGCGGGCCTGACCGAGCGCGATCAGGTTGAGCGACTGGAGGTTGACGCCGTCGTAGGCCCGTGCCGCCATCGCGTCGAAGACCCGGTAGGTCAGCGAGATGGTGCTGGTGTAGAGGCCGAACGCGCCACCCCGGTCCATGTCCCGCCGGTCGATGAAGCCGCGACCCGAGGAGAGCGCGTCCAGGTTGGTGAAGAGCTGCTGGACCCGGCTGCGGAGCAGGTCGCCGTGCGAGTCGAGCAGGCCGCTGTCGTACGTCCGGTGCCGCATCTCGGCGATCGCCTGGTCGGTACGGGTCCGCTGGGCGGTCAGGTCGGCCAGGTCCCCGCCGGCGAGGTATCGGATGGAGAGCCGCCGTTCGGCCTGTAGCTCGCCGACCACAGCGGTGCCGGGTCGTCCCATGTTGTCCAACAGGGACTGTGAGGAGAGCAACCGGGTGACCGGCTCGACGGTGAGCAGGGTGGCGAAGATCCACAGCGCGAGGAGCGCGGAGATCGGCACGGCGACCAGCGCGATGATCTTCGAGCGGATCGTCCAGCTACGGCTATTCATCGGACCTCGCCCGGGGGTGGCAGGGGGAAGAACCGGGCCCGGCCGGTCCGCGGCCCCGGCCGGAGTCACGGAATATGGACGTGCGCCCCCGGCAGGATACGTAATCAGGGACGTATGCACTACCGCACGTTCCGAGTGGGCTTCCCGACGCTCTGTTCAATCTCCCCTAATCGGGCGGGCACCGATCGGTGAACTAAACCAGGGCCAATTTGTCACCGGGCCGCCACCGTTTATTGCGGGCAAGCGACTTCATCGATGGAACGGGCGGGTTACCCCCACCCCAACGACCATTTCCGGTGGCCGAAAAGTGTCAAGGAAGCCCCGAAGGCGGCACACCCGAGGGAAGCAGATGGCGAGTCCGATTCCCGGCATCTCGGGACGCAACGGACGCCCGATCGGGGCCGACGCCGAAAGTCGCCCTCTTGGGGATTGGCGATCACTCCAGAGCGGGAATACCAGATGCGAAGGAGGAACCCCATGTCACCCACGCAGATCATCGTCATCGTCGTGGCCGCCGTACTCGTCGTGACCGTCGCCACGGCAATCTGGGCGGTCGGCCGCCGGGCGGCCCTACGGCGTCAGTTCGGCCCGGAGTACGACCAGGTGGTCGCCGACCGGGAGAGTCGCGGCGACGCCGAGCGAGAGTTGCGCGACCGTACCCGCCGGCACGCCGAGTTGACCCTCACTCCCCTCTCCCCGGAGTCCCGTCAGCGCTACGCGAGCACCTGGGCGGAGGTCCAGGCCAGGTTCGTCGACGCCCCCCACGACTCGGTCGGCGAGGCGGACGAGCTGGTCACCCGCCTGATAGCCGAGCGGGGCTACCCGACCGGGAACTACGACGAGCAGCTCGCCTCCCTCTCCGTCGAGCACGCCCGCACCCTGTCCCACTACCGGGACGCGCACGAGATCCGCGAGCGCGACCAGCGCGGCGAGGCCGGCACCGAGGACCTCCGCCAGGCCCTGGTGCACTACCGCGCGCTCTTCGCCGACCTGCTCGGCGCGGATCCGGTACGCCCCAACGGTCCGGCCACGCAGACCGCGCCGACCGAATCGGGCAACTGGGGACAACGGACACAACAAATGTCAGAGCACACGCCGCAGGACACCCCGAGCCGTTGAGGAGAGACCCCACCATGCGTCAACAGGACCGGCAGATCCAGGACGAGCAGCGGACCGACCGTACGGCGGTCAAGGTCGACGACCGGGATCGGGCCGACAGCAACGACCGGACCGACAACCTGGACCTTGAGAACGCCCGGAACCACACCGACGACCTGGTACGCGACGACGGACGGAACCGGACAGACGACCCGAACCGGGTCGATGATCTGGACCGGGTCGAGTACCACGAGCCGGCGCCGCTGCCGACCACGTTCGGCGCCCCGACCGTCGGCGGTGCGGTCGCCGCGTCCGCACTGGCCAGCGGCGACCGGACCGAGGAACCGGATGCCCGCGAGGAGAGCACCGTCGCACCCGACAACGGGGCTGGCGACGGGCAGGTGAACGATGCCGTGACCCGGGTCAGCCCGACCGGTACGTCCGACCGGTTGGCGGCCGGGCCCGGCACGCCAACCGCCACGACCTCCCTCGGTGACGGCGACGGGCTCGGGACGTTGCTCGACGCGGAGACCGCTGAGCGGCTGCGGGAGCGTTGGCGCGACATGCAGCTACGCTTCGTGGACGACCCGCCGGGCGCGCTCGGCGAGGCGCGTGGGCTGGTCGACGAGGCGGTTCGGTCGTTCACGTCGGCCCTGACCGAGCAGCGCACCCGACTGGACAACGGTGACGCCGGCACCGACGGCACCGGCGAGACCGAACACATCCGGCTGGCGATTCGCCGCTACCGCGACTTCCTCGACCGGCTCCTCGACCGCTGACCGCAGCGCGAACGCCGTGCGCGGCGACGGGAGGAATCCACGGAGCCTGAGCGCCGGCGGCATGGGGTCGGCGATCCGGGGTAGCCGTACGGGTGGGAATGACGCCGCCACCGCCACAGGAGGGCAGCACGATGACGGAGCGTGATCCGGGCCTGGACCGGCCGTTGGAGGAGTCCCCGGAGATGGCCTCGGCCGCCGATGACGAAAGCACCGTGCCCCAGTTGCGCACCGGCGGCGGCCGGGATCGGGCCACGCCGGAATTCATCGGGTCGGACGACGTAGCGGGCGACTTTCCGCCCACCGACGAACTGATCGGCGACTCGCAGGGGGGCGGCTTCCCCGGCTCCGACCAGACCCGCACCGGGGCCGAACAGCCCTGGGAGCCGGAGGACCTGGTCGCGGCCTGGGGTCAGGACGCCACCCCGCAGAACCTCGAACGGGCTCGGCGGATGCTGGCGGAGCAGGGTTCCGCGGCCATCGAGAAGACCGTGCCCTGACCCTGGTGCGCACGGATCCCTGGTCCGACCGACACCGGTCGGACCAGGGATCTTGTGGTGCCGTACGCGGCCCTACCCGGGCACTACAGCGGCGGGTACGCGTTCTGCATCAGCTGCTGGAACTGCGCCGAGAACCAGTGCCCCGAGAGCGGGGCGTTGGCCAGTGCGCCGCTCATGTTGTTGCCGTTGCGGGCGTTGCCGCCGTACGTCGGGTCGCACATCCGGTCGAAGCCCTTACCCTCGTCGTTCGGGATCTCGGTGCTCGCGCCGTCCGACTCGCCCGGGGGCTTGATCCAGACGTACGCGTCGATGCCCGCGGCCGGCGCGGCCCGGGGGCGCTCGCCGATACCGGCACCGCTCTGGTTGCACCAGTTGCCGAGGTGGATCCGGCGGTCGAGCCGGCCACCGTTGACAAAGGCGTTCACGTCGGTCTGCGGTCCGGGGCCGGTCGGCCGGGCCGAGCCACCCCAACCGTTACGGCCGGTGTCGATCAGCATGCCCACGTTGGAGTTGAAGCCGGCGCTGATCAGCTGCGTACGGAACGCCTGGGCGAACGACTGCTCGTCCACGTACCGGTTCCAGTCGACCCACGTGGACTGCCGTACGGACGTACCACCCACGGAGCTGTTGATGGTGAAGTAGGGCTCGGTGAGGGGGCCGTAGTTGGCGGTGTTGACGATGAATCCGTGCACGTTGCTCACGGTGCTGCCGGAGGCGCGTGCAGCCTGGGCGAAGAGCGTGGCGGACGGGCCGAAGTTGTCGTCCCAGCCGATCCAGCCGTGGTGCCCGGCGTCGATGTAGTTGTACGTGTTCGGCAGCGCGCCCAGCTTCGCCAGGGCGTACCCGACGCCGTTGACGTAGTTGCCGTTCGCCAGCATCGTGTCGCACTGCGGGGTCGCGGTGGCCCGGCTACCGGTGTTGGTGACCAGGTTCGGCAGCGAGTCGATCTCGATCACGTTGATGATCCGGAGGTTGCGGTACTTGGCGTCCCCCATGATCGCGGCGATCGCGTCGATGTATTCGGTCTTGTACCGGGGCAGGTCTGTCGGTCCCAACTCGCCGTTGGACGCGAGCGCGGCACAGTCGCGGCCGGGCAGGTTGTAGATGACGATCTGGATGTAACCGGCCCCCTGCGCCAGCGCACCGTCGAGGTGGGCTCGGAGACCACGTGCGCCCGTCGTGCCGTTGATCGCGGCGATCCGGTCCATCCAGACCCCGGTCGGGTTGTTGGAGATCCGGCTTCCGCCCGGCTCGGCGTCCGCCTTCGCCTTCCAGTCCGGGTTCACATAACCCGTGACACCGACGTACGGGTTGTCGACCCGCGCTCCGCCCGGGGGCGGGGTGGTCGGCGGTGGGGTGGTCGGCGGTGGAGTGGTCGGCGGTGGGGTGGTGGGTGGCGGAGTGGTCGGCGGTGGGGTGGTCGGCGGGGTGCCGCCGTTGCACACCGTGCCGTTGATGGTGAACGAGGTCGGGGACGGGTTGCTGCCACTCCAGGCGCCGTTGAACCCGATGCTGGTGGAGGCGCCGGTGGCGAGGCTTCCGTTCCACGACATGCTCTGCGCGGTCACCTGGCTGCCGGACTGGCTCCAGGTCGCCGACCAGCCCTGTTGCACTCGCTGGCTGCTGTTGGGGAAGGCGAAGCCGAGGGTCCACCCGTTGAGCGGGTCCCCCACGTTCCGGATCGTCAGACTGGCGGTGAAGCCACCCGGCCACTGGTTGGCGGAGTACGTGACGCTGCACTGGGTTGCCGCGTGCGCCACGGTGACCGGGATGGTAACGAGGCCGGCTGCTACCAGTGTGCTCGCACCGGCGAGTGCCAGCGCTTTGCGTCGGCCGGACCATCTGCTCCATAAATTCATGCGACTGATCTCCTTGGGCCAGCCGGTCCCTGGTGGCGGGAACCGGCGCGGCAGCCTCGGAACGTGGACCGGTGGGGTCGTCCGTAGGCGCCATGGGGGAAATGCAGGGTGTCGCCCGACCCGGACGGGCTGACGGGGGTGGTGGTGCCGGCCGCAGTCACCGGCCGGGCGGACGCCGACCGGAAGAACCGGCTGCCCTCGGCGTCGTACTGCGCGGTGTGGCTCCCCTACACAGTGGATGAATTCTTGCATGGGAGCGCTTCCACCACAACACCTCTCCAGTGATGTCTACCGATCCCTATCCCACTATCCCCGCCGCCGGTCGCCGCCTCAACCCCGCCCACCCGTGACGCGAGCCGGGCGACGCGAACCCGGCCGAACCCCCGCCTCGGCGACCACGCCGCCGTTCCCCTCAACCCCGGCGGTACGGGCCCAAGCCGAAGGCCCTGGCCGCCTCGGTCCGCCCCTTCGGTCGCACTCCTCGTGCCGAATGGGAAAGCTGTGACTGAAGAGATTCGGGCAGCCATCACGTAAAGCGCCAGAAACGGGATCATCGGGATTCGGATTGGTCAGCGGTCCGGAAAAGACGAGAGCCGGCATTACCGCCCGCACGGATCGGGTCGTCCCGATCAATCAGCAGTCGGCGCGTACCGCCCGATGACCGAGATAGCACGGCCCATCACTCGTTCGGGGCGATAGTAGAAATGCCGTATTAATCCGACTAAAGCTCACAAACAAGCTAGCCTCGGTCATGGCTCGGCTCTCGTCGGGCCCACGGTGAACAGGGGAAGGAGTGACGAGAGTCATGTCTAAGAAGTTCCTCGGCAAGGTCGTCGCCGGAGCCGCCCTCGGTGGAGCATCTTTGCTCGTCGGCGCACCCGGGATCGCTTTCGCGGATGGCCCGTCCACCAGCGCCGAGCCAGGCCAGGTCTTGGCGAAGCCGCAATGGGCGAAGCCTGGTCACGAGGTCACCATCGTCGAGATCTGCAAGGAGCCGCAGGAGAGCCCTTGGGTCTGGTCGAAGCTGACCGGGAAACTGGAGCTCACCCCCAAACATGACACAAAGCCCACAAAGAGCCCGGAACAAGCTCCGGCCAGTGAAATCGCCCGGAGCAGCCACGAGACCGAAGAAATCGAGACATACAAGAACACCGAGCAGTACAAGGAATACAAAGAAAACGAGGACTACCAGCTCGACAAGGAATACCAGGAGTACAAAAAGTACAAAGAGTACTTGGAGTACAAGGAATACCGAAGCAAGAAAGCACAGCCTGCCCCCGAGCAGAATGGTGCGGTCGAGGCCGCACCGACCAGTGGTCTTCCCGAGCCGGTGGCCCCGAACGGCGCCACCGAAATGACGATTCCCGAGGAGCACGCCGCTCCGGCGGAGGGCACGGCCGCACCGGGGGCGCCCCCGGCAGCCGATCTCGGACCGGTCGAGGAGTACACACCGGAGCAGGCCGACCCGGCCGCCGAGCCGGACGCTCACGGCGACAAGGGCGAACACACCGGCACCGACGGCGGACCGGCAACCGCCGATGAGCCGGCGCAGCCGGGCGACTCGGTGCAGGCCGAGGACCCGGCAAAGGCGGCCGACGGTGCTCCGACCGACTCCGCGCCGACGGCGGAGGAGAGCAAGGACCCGGCCGCCAGCCAGGGTGACTCCGGCGAATGGAGCAAGGAAACCGACGCTGACGGCAAGTCCGGCGGCTGGGACCCGAACGCCAAGGACGAGGCGGGCGCGAAGGACGACGCCGACGCCAAGTGGGACGACGGCGCCAAGGACGAGGCAGGCGCGAAGGACGACGCCGACGCCAAGTGGGACGAGAAGGACGGGCAGGAGAAGGCCCACGCCTACTCGGCCACCACCACGATCCCGGCCGACGCGAAGCCGGGCCACTACCAGCTCAAGGGCTCCTGCGGCTTCGGCACCCTGGTGGTCGTACCCACCGGGTGGGTCGATGGCGGCGACGGCGGAGCCAGCGACAACGGTCTCGCGACCAGCGGCGCGGCGATGCTGGGTGCGGCGGCACTCGGCGGCATCGTACTGATGCGGCGGCGACGGATCGATGGCTCACTCGCCTGAGACGTCGGGGGGAAGGGCCGGCGGGCGTCACGTACTCACGTGGCGCGCCGTCGGCTACGCCCTCGTCGCCGTACTCGCCATGGTCGGCTCCGGGCTCATCGGGGCCTCGCTGAACTCCACCCCGACACCTCCACCACAGCCGGCGGCGGAGGCGGCGCCGGCGTACCTCGGCCCGGCCCCGGTCGAGTCGGCGGCACCGGTCGACCCGGACCTGGGGCCGGTGCCCAACACCGGACCGACCACAGCCACTCCCGGCCCCGCCGGGATGCCGCGCTCGGAGCCGACCACCATCACCATCAAGAAGATCGGCGTCGCCGCGAAGCTCATGTCGCTCGGCGTCGACCCGCACGGAATGATCGAGGTGCCGCCGTTGACGCAGGCCGAACTCGCCGGCTGGTACCGGCTCGGCCCCAGCCCCGGCGAGATCGGCAACTCGGTGATCGTCGGACATGTCGACTCGCACGAGACCGGGCCGGCGGTCTTCTTCAAGCTGGGCGCGTTGAAGGCCGGGGACGCAATCGAGGTAGCCCGCAAGGATGGCACGGTCGCACAGTTCACAGTCGACGGTGTGAAGTCGTACCCGAAGGTTTCCTTCCCCACCGATCTGGTCTACGGACCGTCGGAGAAAGCGAGTCTCCGGCTGGTCACCTGCGGTGGCCAGTTCGACCAGAAGAAGCGGAGTTACCCGGACAACATCATCGTGTTCGCCACCGCGACCACGGACACGGCCAGCACGCCGCGATAGCAACGGTCGCCGTACGCGAATTACGCGCATCCCCCAACCTGGCCGGGTCTCGCCTCACGGGACCCGGCCAGGTCCAACTTCTTTGCCCGCCGTTCATATCCGGGATCGATTCCGCTTGTCTGCCCGTGCGACCTTCCATGGTCGAGACCCGAGCAGCATCGGAGACGCAATGCCTGCCAAAAAGATATATACGGCGCTGACCGTGGCGGCTGTCGCCGCGAGCACCCTCACCGGTGTGGGAACGGCCGCCGCACACGGGAAGTCGGATCGCTCGCTCTCCTTCGACCGCACCGCGACCTACCCGGTCTTCCAGAACCGGCCGGCGGGTGAGGATCCGGCGACGCCGACCGTCGCGGAGATCTCCGCGGTCAGCGAGGACGGCCGTACGTTGATCTACACCGACGCGCTGGCGCGCCGAATCGGCTTTCTCGACCTGACCCACCCCGACAAGCCCCGTGGCCTGGGCACACTCGCCCTGTCCCAGTTGGGCGACGCCGAGGACGAGCCGACCTCCGTCGCCGTCGTCGGCCAGTACGTCCTGGTCGTGGTCAACACCAGCCCCAGCTTCACCGCTCCCTCCGGCCGGCTCGACGTCATCTCCCTGCGTACCCGGCAGCGGGTGGCCAGCTTCGACCTCGGTGGACAGCCCGACTCCATCGCGATCAGCAAGGACAAGCGGTACGCGGCGATCGCGATCGAGAACGATCGCGACGAGGACGCCGCCCCGCCCGGAGGCGAGGAGGGGGATCTGCCCCAGGCCCCGGCCGGCTTCCTCCAGATCGTCGACCTGACCGGCGGCAACCCGAGCCGCTGGCGGACCCGGCCGGTGGCGCTGACCGGGGCGGACGGCAGCGCCCTGCCGGCGTTCGTCGCCGCTGGCTTCGCCGAACCGACCGACCCCGAACCGGAGTACGTCTCGATCAACCGGAACAACGAGGTCGCGCTCACGCTCCAGGAAAACAACGGGATCGTCCTGGTGGACCTGCCGTCCGGTCGGATCGTCCGGGCGTTCAGCGCGGGTACCGCCTCGGTCAGCGGCATCGACACCGTCGAGGACGGCGCGATCGACCTGAGCGGCTCGATCAAGGACGTGCCGCGTGAACCTGACGCGGTGGCCTGGATCGACGACCGGTACCTCGCCACCGCCAACGAGGGCGACTGGCACGGTGGCACCCGGGGCTGGTCGGTCTTCGACAGCCGTACCGGGCGGGTCGCGTGGGATGCCGGCAACAGCTTCGAGCGGCTCGCCGTCACGTACGGGCTGCACAACGAGGACCGGGTGGAGAAGAAGGGCACCGAACCGGAGGGGGTGGCGGTCGCCGAGTACAACGGTGTCCGGTACGCCTTCGTCGGCTCGGAGCGGAGCAATTTCGTCGCCGTCTACGACCTCAGCCGCCCGGCCAACCCGGTCTTCAAGCAGGTGCTGCCGGCGACCAACGGCCCCGAGGGACTGCTCCCGATCCCGGGGCGGAACCTGCTCGCGGTCTCCAGCGAGGAGGACGACGCCTCGGTCGGCGTACGCGCCTCGGTGACGGTGTACGAACTCGGCAAGGGCAAGCCGGCGTTCCCGACCATCGTCTCCGCCACGGAGCGGTCGGGCACGGACAAGGCTCCGATCGGTTGGGGTGCGCTGGGTGCGCTCTCCGCCGTACCGGGCAAGTCGCACCTGCTCTACAGCGTGACCGACGCGGCGTACTCGCCGAGCCGGATCCTCACCGTCGACCCGACCGCCGAGCCGGCCGTCATCACCGGCGCGCTCACCGTCTCCGACGCCGGGGGCAACCCCGTCGGCTACGACGCGGAGGGCATCTTCGCCCGGCCGCAGGGCGGTTTCTGGCTCGCCGTCGAGGGCACCACCGGTGCCGGCAACAAGCTCGTCAGGCTCGACCGCAACGGGGTCACCAAGCAGGTCGTGGAGCTGCCGGCGGAGGTCGCCAGCGGCCTGGCGAAGCAGGGCTTCGAGGGCGTCACCGCGACCACCGACTCGCGCGGACGCGAGGTAGTCTGGGCCGCCCTGCAGCGCGAGGTCTCCACCGACCCGGCCGGCGTCGTCCGCCTGGGTCGCTACGACGTGGCGGCGGGAACCTGGAGCTGGTTCGGCTACCGGCTGGCCAGCACCTCCACCGCTGGCGACTGGATCGGACTTTCCGAGATCACCGTGGTCGGCGACAAGCTCGCGGTGATCGAGCGGGACAAGCTCAACGGCCCGGCCGCCCGGATCAAGCGGATCTACACCGTGGAACTGCCGCGCACCGCGGCGGCGCCGGGTCCGCTGCGGGTCCTGCCGAAGACCCTGGCGTACGACGTGCTGCCCGACCTGCGGGCGACGAACGGCTGGACCCAGGAGAAGCTTGAGGGCATGACCGTCGCGGGCGACGGCCAGGTCTACGCGGTCACCGACAACGACGCGCTCCAGGACGCCACCGGCGAGACGGTGTTCCTGCACCTCGGCTCCAGCAAGCGGGTCTTCGACCAGCGATAGTTCCCAGCCTCTCCGACCGACAGACGCCGCTGGCCGGGTCCCCTGCGACGGGGGCCCGGCCAGCGGCCGTTTTGCTATCTGTCCTACCTGGTCACTTACCTGGTGTCTTACTTGGTCCAGACGTCCTGGACGATGTGGGCGGCCTGGTTCTCCCACTGCGCGTACGCGTCCGGGAACGCCGACACCTGAACCTTCTGCG